>JACOXB010000001.1:0-831 GCA_016176505.1 Candidatus Colwelliibacteriota bacterium
TGGATCACGGCCGCTCTTGTCGGCCTTCTGATTCTTTTCGGCTCGTTTCTGATTTTGAAAACGCTAAATCCGAAATTAACAAACCTTGAAGATATTGTTTTAAAAATTAATCCGGAAGTAGAGATTACTCTAACAACCGGTGATCCCCAAGCTGTTTGCAGTACTCACACCGAGTGTGCATTGGCCTGCGCTAGTTTTGATTGCTACCCCGGCGGTAGTTGCGATACGAGCAGTATTGAACCATGGCCGGGGATAGCTCAATTTGGAGATACAGTAGCGGTGAGCGACCTAAATATTCCGGGGGTGAGCGCCGCTGGCGCGAGAATCCTGCCCGGCCTTAAAGCTCCTTTAGAAGCAGCGGGCAGTATCGCGATCGGTAGGGGAGACGGACTTTATATTACGGGTGGTTGGCGGTCCTTGACCACTCAATTCCTGTTCGCTTGCGCTGATTTGGGTCGGGTGCCGACCTATGTAGCTTGGCCGGGGAGTTCAAACCATGGTCAGGGAATAGCAGTTGATATTTCGCTTACGGGCGGGCCGGCCCATGGCTCGGCGACTTACTGCCGGGAGCTGGCTGAAATAATGTATGCAGCTGGTTGGACAAGATATACTAAAGAATTCTGGCATTTTGAATATTATGCAGACCCAGCCCAAAGAAATACCGGTAATCGCAGTACCAGTGTTTATGATTGCGCCGGTGGCTAAAATTACGAACTCAATACTGCCATTGGTTCTGGCTGTTGAGGAAGAACCGGAAACCATTGGCCTCACTCTGGCTGAAAAAATCAACAGCTTTTACAACTGGGCCTTAGCTATCGGCGGCATCATCGC
>JACOXB010000001.1:871-24418 GCA_016176505.1 Candidatus Colwelliibacteriota bacterium
TGGATCACGGCCGCTCTTGTCGGCCTTCTGATTCTTTTCGGCTCGTTTCTGATTTTGAAAACGCTAAATCCGAAATTAACAAACCTTGAAGATATTGTTCTTGAGATTAACCCAGAGGCGGAAATCCCTGAAATCCCGCCGCCAGGAGCCGAAGGCGATTGCAAATATAATTGGGGCGGTACCTGCGATAGTCATTGGACATTTTCAAATGCCCCTAAGGGCAATTATGGTGATACGGGCTGTGAGTTCGCTTCCAGTGAGGCCGCAGCTAAACTAGTTTTATATCAGTACATTCAAGATAATGCTCCGAATAAAGGAAGGGTCATGTCCGGCGGCAAAGATCTTTGCGTTGAGTACTGGTATCGCGACCTTATTCCTTGTGAGAGCGGCTATAACCCGAATACGGTTTTTATGGGTTCGCCTCAGCCAACTGGCGCTTGGGGACTTTTCCAAATGGGTTGCGGTTGCCAGGGAACCGATTGCGGCAGTGTTGATTGGCGAAATCAAGCTTATTATGCTTTTAGAGAATATGAGCAAGATGGTTGGCGATACTGGGCTTGCGCTAGGTCTTCGTTGGGCCACACTCCGCCGCCAGCCGGTTGTTAAAAAATATGTTTAAGTTATCAAAGAAAAAAGTAATTATCGGCTTAATCCTGCTTCTATTAATCACCGGCGCCTACTTTCTTATCCGATTTCTTAAGAGCCGCGAAGAAAGACCGGAGCCCGAAGAGGGGCCGCCATCAGTGGCGGAACGCCTAGTCAACAAACCAGAACTTTCAGCCGCTGGAGCTCGACTGAAACAGGAGCTTGTCGAGCCCCTCGGGGGAGCGGGGACAGTTTATGAAACAGATAATTTTAGAATCGACTGGATCCCGAGTCCGGTTGATACTTTTGAAGCGGAAATTAAGACAACTGACATTGTTTCGGCCGAAAGTCAGGTCGTGGCCTGGTTTAAGTCAAAAGGTTTTAGCGAGACTGATATTTGCGCCTTGCCAGTTGTGTTTTATCCCAGCTGGGAGGTTAAGCAGGAGCTAGAAGGGAGTGGAGCGGTTTTTAACACTTCTGTGCCTGAATTTTGTCAGTACTAGCCATCCACAGAAAATACAGATTTGACAGGTAAAATCGTCTCTATATAATAGAACTCGGATATGAGTGAAGAGCCAAGAATATCAAGCGGCTGAGACTAGCGGGTTTTTGTCCGCCTGGAAAAGGCGAGACAGGCCTGTCTGGAGAAGCCGCTTCAAAGCGGCTTTTTGATTGAAAGGGAGGGTATTTTAAAAAAAGAATATTGGATAATCGTCTTTTCAGTGACCGGTTTCTTAATTAACTGAAGGGCGTATGGTGGATGCCTTGACACGGAGTAGCGATGAAGGACGCGGCGTAGCTGCGATAAGCCTCGGGAAGGTGCGTAGCAACCTCTGATCCGGGGATTTCCGAATGGGGCAACCCTGTCCGACTAAAAATCGGACAACTTCCAAACATAAGTGTTGGAAGTGCGAACCCAGGGAAGTGAAACATCTCAGTACCTGGAGGAATAGAAAAAAAGTCCGACGCAAGTTGGACCATTCCCTTAGTAGCGGCGAGCGAAAAGGGAAGAGCCCAAACTCCGACTACTTATCTTTATAGATAGGAAGTCGGAGGGTTGTAAGGTGAAAACATTCTTGAGTTTGAAAAGCTTTAAACTCAAGGGGAGAGTTACAAATTCATTTGCTAGTTGAATCCGCTGGAAAGCGGAGCCAAAGAGAGTGATAGCCTCGTAAGCGAAAGCGAATGAACTCTTCGTTTTTATTCTTGAGTACCTCGATGCCTGAAAGCGTTGGGGGAATCTTCCTGAACTATCAGGAAAGGCTAAATATACTTCGTGATCGATAGTGAACTAGTACCGTGAGGGAAAGGTGAAAAGCAGCCCGGCGAGGGCGGTGAAATAGACCTGAAACCATATGTCTACAAAGAGTGGAAGTCCGCAAGGACAACCGCGTGCCTATTGAAGAATGAACCAGCGAGTTTAACTATACTGCGAGTTTAATCCGCCTCAGGCGGAGAAGGCGAAGCGAAAGCAAGTGTTAATAGCGCGTGGGGACCTGTATTTCATAAATTTCACTAATTTGACGGAGTGAATTTTGTGACAGATTCGCGACGCGAGGAACGAAGTGTGTCAATAGATACATGAGTGACGAGTAACAATGAAGGTGGCCAAAATTCACCCGCCTTCTAGGAAGCTCAATAACGAGCCAATTTCTTCGTTGCTCCGCCTCGAAATACTCTCCGAGTATTACTTCGTTGTCGCGCCTCGAACTTTGCTCATTCTTGAGCTTTCAAATTTAGCGAAATTTGTGAAATACAGGTCCTAAAGCAGTATGGCTAAGACCCGAAACCAGGCGAGCTTGCCTTGGCCAGGATGAAGTCCGACGAAAGTCGGACGGAGGTCCGCACCGGTTGGTGAGGCAAAACCATCGGATGAGCTGAGGTAAGGAGTGAAAAGCTAATCGAGCTTGGTAATAGCTGGTTCTCTCCGAAATAGCTTTAGGGCTAGCGTCGAATGTTCCTTTCTGGGGGTAGAGCACTGGCTGGTGTGAATAGGGCGAAAGCTCAGCATATCAATCAAACTCCGAATACCAGAATGGGTCTTCGGACCAAAAATTCGGCAGTCAGACTGTGGGGGCTAAGCTCCATGGTCGAGAGGGGAAAAGCCCAGACCGTCATCTAAGGTCCCTAAATGTTTGCTAAGTGTTTAAGGTAGTGATTCGCCAAAGACAGATAGGAGGTTGGCCCAGAGGTAGCCATCCTTTAAAGAGTGTGTAACAACTCACTATTCGAACCGAGCACTCAATTCGTTGAGTGCTCGGGTGGCGAATTGCGCCGAAAATTCATCGGGGCTAAGCAAGCTACCGAAGATACGGGTCCGACTTTAAGTCGGACAGTAGGAGAGCATTCTATGCGCGTTGAAGCTCGACCCGCGAGGGCGAGTGAAGTGTATAGAAGAGAGAATGCTGGTATGAGTAACCACAAAGCTGGTGAGAAACCGGCTCCCCGAAAATCCAAGGTTTCCGTAGCAATGGCAATCAACTACGGGTTAGGCGGCCCTAAGGCAATGGCGAAAGCTGCAGCCGATGGACAGCTGGTTAATATTCCGTTTGGCGTCGCTTGTCTCAAGAATCGTCATCCAGGTAAATCCGGGTGGCTGTCTTTAATGACGAGATTCGGAGGCCGGCGAAAGACTTCGTTTTTGCGGAGTCAATTTAATCGAAGAGTCTTCCTAGAAAAACTTCTAAGGTTCGTTGTATCGGCCCCGTACCGTAAACCAACACCGGTGGATAGGGCGAGTAGCCCAAGGGGAACGAGTGATTCCTCGCTAAGGAACTCGGCAAAAAAGCTGGGCGTAACTTCGG
The DNA here is from genome assembly GCA_016176505.1 of Candidatus Colwelliibacteriota bacterium. GTDB lineage: Bacteria > Patescibacteriota > Minisyncoccia > UBA6257 > Colwellbacteraceae > JACOXB01. Next base: position 4,261 of record JACOXB010000001.1, read on the forward strand.
GATAAGCCCTACCAGCTCTTTTGGTTTACGCCAAAAGGGCTGGTCGCAGCGAAAGTTTCTCTGGCGACTGTTTACTAAAAACACAGCTCCCTGCGAACTCCAAAGAGGAAGTATAGGGGGTGACGCCTGACCGATGCGAGAAGGTTAAGCTTGGCGGTCCTCCGATTTCGGTCGGAGGGCTGACTGGGTGAAGCCCTCGTCAATGTCGGCCTTAACTATAAGGGTCCAAAGGTAGCGCAATTCCTTTCCGGGTAAGTTCCGGAGCGCACGAATGGCGTAACGACTGGAGAACTGTCTCAGCGAGGAGCTCGGTGAAAATGCAATGTGAGTGAAGATGCTCACTACCTGCAGCGGGACGAGAAGACCCCGGGAGCTTTACTGCAGCTTGGCATTGACTTTAGAAGTTGGTTGCGCAGCGTAGCGGGTAGGCTTTGAAACCTCACTTTCGGGTGGGGTGGAGCCGTCAATGAGACACCCGTCTTCCTGCTTCTCTTGTCTAACCTTAAGGGCAAAAACCTTAGGGAACAGTGTCTGGCGGGCAGTTTATTTGGGGCAAATTCCTCCTAAAAGGTAATGGAGGAGCTTATTAAGGTCGGCTTGGTCCGGATGGAAATCGGGCCTAAAGCGTAAAGGCAAAAGCCGGCTTGACTGCAAGACAGACAAGTCGCGCAGGTGCGAAAGCAGAACTTAGCGACCCGACGGTGATGCCTTGTGTTTCACAAGGCTCTTCATAGAACGGCCGGAGATATCGGATAAAAGCTACCCCGGGGATAACAGGCTGGTCGCGCCCGAGCGTCCACAGCGGCGGCGCGGTTCGGCACCTCGATGTCGGCTCACCCTATCCTGGGGCTGAAGCAGGTCCCAAGGGTTTGGCTGTTCGCCAATTAAAAGGGTACGCGAGCTGGGTTTAAACCGTCGTGAGACAGGTTGGTCTTTATCTGCTGCAGGCGGATAACACTTGAGGGAAGTCGACCCTAGTACGAGAGGACCGGGTTGAACGAACCTCTGGTCTACCGGCTTTGGCACCAGCTGAAGCGCCGGGTAGCTATGTTCGGTGTGGATAAGCGCTGAAAGCATCTAAGTGCGAAGCCCATCCCAAGATTAGGTGTAGGTCCCTGGAAGATTACCAGGTAGATAGGCTCTAGGTATAAGAGCGGTAACGTTTTTAGCCGAGGAGTACTAATAGACCGTTAGCCTTCTCTGCGCCAAGTCCAGCAAGTATTGGCCAGTGAGATTTTTTCTCCTGGCTAGGCGCAAGAAGCGAAGTGTATCTATCGATACATGAGCGACGAGCAACAACGCCAGGAGAAAAAATAGCCTGGCTCCAGAGGAGAAGCTCAAAATCGAGCCATCTCTTCGTTGCTTCTCCTCGAAATACTCTTCGAGTATTACTTCGTTGTCGCGCCTCAAGCTCATCTCAATTTTGAGCTTCCAATATCTTGTTGGTTTGGCGCAGAGAAGGCCCAAGAAACTGGTCGCTGAAAAAACGATTATCCAAAAGTAGTGAAATTTTGTCTGCCGGTATTTTACTCGAATGTGCCCCACCTCTTCCCATTCCGAACAGAGAAGTGAAAGCATTCGAGCCCGATGATACTCTTTATGGGGAAAGTAGGGTATGCCGGCAATCAAAATTTTCATTACTGTCTGCTATACTTTTTGTAGTGAATAGGTTCTTGAAACAGGGGGCATTTGGTCTTTTATATCTAGCGATTTTGGGATTAGCCGGTTTTGCCGGTTATTATTTTTTCTTAAGGCCCGAAGCAAGCTGTTTTGATAATCTCCTTAACCAGAAAGAAACCGGGACTGACTGCGGCGGCTCTTGCATTCCCTGCGAGTTAAAAGGACTTGAACTCGGGTCATCAACTGTCCAGGTTATCCCGATAAGTTCAAACGACGTCACTTTAGTGGCCGAAGTTCAAAACTCAAGCCCTAATTACAGCGCTTTCTTCTCCTATAATTTTGAAGTTACGAGTAAAATTGGCGGCGTGGTTGACCAAGAAAAAGGACGAGCATTCATTCGACCTGGTCAAAATAAATATCTAGTCGTACCCGCAGTTTCAGTCGATCCTCGTGATGTTGGCCGGGCTACGCTCACCCTTTCTGATCTAGGTTGGAATTTAAGTCCGATCGTCGCCTCTTATAAAGTCCAGGTCACAAATGAAAAAACCGTTCTGGAGCCCGGCCGACTTAAAGTTACAGGTGAACTGGTTAATAATTCTGCTTCAGCCTCGCCGGCTCTGCGGTTGGTGACCGTGGTTTTTGACAAAGATAACAAAATCGTGGCTGCTTCGAGTTCGCTCGTTTCGAGTATTGATGCTTTTGGCAAGAATCAATTTACCGCGTTTTTGCCTTTCGCCGGACAGGCTCCGTCCCTCGCGGAACTAAAAACCGAAATCTTTTGGGAAGAGAAACTGTGATAGGAAGAATAGGGGCACGGCTCGATCCAATCCTTGTTAGCCTAGTTCTTTTTTTACTTGCGGTAGGCCTCGTGACCCTCGCCTCAGGCGACCAATCACTCTTTATTCGACAATTGATTTGGGTTTTAGCTGGCCTCTTTTTCTTCTTTAGCCTACCCCTACTTAATTTAAAAGCTGTTTTTAATTACCGTTGGCTCATCCTCGGGATTTACTTTTTTGTTTTACTTTTACTCCTTATTACTTATTTCGCCGCGCCTTTTATCCATGGTGCAAGAAGCTGGTTGGTTCTCGGGCCGATTCAGATCCAGCCGGCCGAATTTATGAAAGCCTCTTTTATTATTCTTTTTTCAAGTTTTTTTGCTATCAGGCACGTGACGATCGCGAGACTCCGCATTATCGGCGCTTCTTTTATCTATTTCATCGTTCCGACCCTTCTCGTTTTAATCCAACCGGATCTAGGTACGGCCCTGGTCTTATTTGGAATTTGGTTCGGTTATCTTCTGGTCTCCGGTTTACCCCTGCGCTATCTTTTAGTTATCTTAATTGTTATTTCGATTTTGGGAGTTTTGGGGTGGCAGTTTTTACTCGAAGATTATCAAAAAGATAGAATTACGGCACTTTTTACGCCGAGCGAAGATCCCCTGGGGGTCAACTACAGTGTTTTTCAGTCAAAAATCGCTATTGGGTCCGCTGGTTTTTTCGGCAAAGGCTTTGGCCAGGGGACTCAGGTTCAGCTGGGTTTCCTGCCAGCCGCCGGAACCGACTTTATCTTTGCTGCTTTTGTTGAAGAGTGGGGGATTTTAGGCGGCACTCTCTTAATCGCGGCTTTTATTTTTTTAGCTTATCGGGTCTTGCAGCTTGGCACGAGAAGCGCCAATAACTTTGGTAAATTCTTCTCTTTGGGCACCGTTGTTTTTCTCCTTGTCCATTTTGTAATTAATCTTGGCTCGACCCTGGGGGTTTTACCGGTCATTGGCATTGGCTTACCCTTTGTCTCTTATGGTGGTTCGAACCTCTTGACTTCGCTTATTTTACTCGGTATTCTTCAGAGCGTTGTTTTAAGAAAAGGCGGTTTTTAATGCGGCAAGTTCTTTTATTAATCGGCATCATAGCAGGCCTTATTTCTATTCCGCTTGTGGTCTTGGGCGCGCACGGGATTCCCCGCTTGCTCTTCGGTCCAGAGACGACCGAGGTCACCATTCCCGAAGGTATGAGGGTGGCTGAAATCAATATTCTCCTTAAAGAGGCCGGTGTTCTTCGGGGCCAAGAACTAAGCCCCGAGCTCGAGGGGTATCTTTTCCCCGATACTTACGAATTCTTTCTTCCCACCCCTCGAGAAGAGGTTGAGGCGAAACTTGTTAGTAATTTTAATGTTAAGGTAAAGTCGGTCATCCCGCCCGATCGAAGCGAAAAAGAATTCCGGGAAATAATAATTGCGGCCTCGCTTATTGAGAAAGAAGTGCCTGATCTAGCTGATCGTAAATTGGTTTCTGGGATAATTTGGAAACGACTCTCTAACAACATGCCGCTTCAGGTTGATTGGACTATTTGTTATCTGAAGGGGCTTGCCGGAGATAGGTGTTTGCCGATCAGCGAGACTGATAAAAAAATTGATTCGCCCTACAACACATACCTTTATCCCGGTCTACCGCCAGGGCCAATCTCAAATCCGGGTCTCGATGCTATCGAGGCCGCTCTCTTACCGGCCCATTCTGATTATTGGTACTATCTATCTGATCCCAAGACCAACCAGACGATTTTTGCCAGGACTCTTGACGAACATAACCAAAATATCATTAAATATCTAAGCGAATAGTCCTAATTTTATAAACCGTTCCCATCGGCCCGTTTTCTTTTGATGCCTAAAATCGCTATAAAAAATTTTTCTTCTCATCCCGGCTCTTTTGTTAAGCAATCTGATCTCGCCCTGATTCAGATAAGATCTTATGAGTGGTTCAGGGATAAGGCTCTTAAAGAATTATTTAAGGAGTTCTCGCCGATTAAAGATTACTCGGATAAAAAGTTTGAACTCCACTTTCTTGATTATTCTTTTGACGAACCGAAATACACTGAAGAAGAATCCCGGTTTAAGGGGATTACTTACGAGGCATCGCTCCGGGCTAAAGTTAAGCTTATAAATAAGGAAGCCACCGCCAAGCGGGATAAGGAGAAAGAGCAGGAAGTTTACCTAGGCGATTTCCCCGTTATGACCAAACGGGGTACTTTTATTATTAATGGCGTTGAGCGGGTGGTTATTTCTCAGCTCGTTCGTTCTCCGGGGGCTTATTTCACCGAAGATTTTGTGCGCGGCAAAAGGCAATTTGCGGCGAAGATTATTCCGGCCCGCGGCGCTTGGCTTGAATTTGAGACCGATTCGAACGGGGCCATTGGTGTTAAAATTGACCGTCACCGAAAAGTAGCGGCGAGTATCCTGCTTCGGGTTTTTGGACTTAATCGAGAAGAAATTGAAAAAGCTGTTGGTCCGGGAATTGAGGCGACTCTCGCCGAAGATGAGATAAAAGAGCCTTCCGAAGCCTATCTTGAGATTTATCGTCGGATTCGTCCGGGGGATCTCGCGGGCGCCGAAGATGCGAAAAAGCTCATTGACGCCATGTTTTTCCAGCAAGATCGCTATGACCTCTCGGCCGTCGGGCGCTTTAAATTAAACCAAAGACTTAAGCTTGATCCCAAAATTAAGAATCGCCTGCTTGAGGCGGGCGACCTAGTGGCGGTTCTCAGGGAAATCATTCGACTCAACAATGATCCGAGGGCGGAAGAGGATGATATCGATCACTTGGGTAATCGCCGAGTGAGATCAGTGGGCGAGCTTTTGGAGTTAAGATTGAGAGTCGGCTTTACCAGGCTCAGGAGAACCATCCAGGACCGAATGTCGACAATTGAGGCCGAAGATTTAACCCCGGCTCAATTAATCAATCCAAGATTACTCGTGGCAGTCGTCAGGGAATTTTTTGCCTCCTCCCAACTTTCTCAATTTTTACAGCAGGTCAATCCCCTAGATGAACTTGAGCATAAAAGGAGATTAACCGCTCTCGGTCCCGGCGGACTCACCCGAGAACGGGCCGGCATGGAGGTAAGAGACGTTCATAGTTCTTACTACAGTCGAATTTGTCCGATTCAGACTCCGGAGGGTCAAAACATAGGTCTTGTTAATCATCTTTCGAGCTTTGCCGAAGTCAATGAGTACGGTTTTATTATAGCTCCCTATCTTAAGGTTCAAAAAGGAAAATTAACTAATGAAGTGGTTTGGCTTGATGCCAAAGAAGAAGAAAATTACCGGATTGCTGAGGCAAATACCCCCTTTGATAAAAGGGGAATGATCGTGGGTGAGCGGGTTGGAGCGAGGATCGCCGGCGAACCAGGGACCGCCGCTCCCAAAGAGATAGACTTAATTGACGTCGCGTCCTATCAGCTTGTTTCGGTGGCCACTTCTTTAGTTCCCTTCCTGGAGCATACTGATGCGACAAGAGCTCTGATGGCCTCGAACATGCAGCGTCAGGCCGTGCCGAGCGTGAAGCCTGAAGCGCCTCTTGTTTCGACTGGGGTTGAAGAGAAATTGGCGCGTGATTCAGGTCGCCTGGCTATTGCTCCGGCCGAAGGCGAGATCGCCGAGGCTGATGCCACCCGCATTCTGATGAAAACCACGGCTGGCAAAAAATACGAATTTCCGCTCGACAAATTTAAAATGTCTAACCAGTATATGGCGATTACCCACCGGCCCTTAGTCAAAAAGGGTGACAAGGTAAAATCTGGTCAAGTTTTAGCTGACGGCCAATCAACTGACAGCGGAATTTTGGCCCTTGGCCAAAATCTACTTGTTGCTTTTATGCCTTGGGAGGGGGCTAATTTTGAAGACGCTATTATTCTTTCCGAACGGGTTCAACGCGACGGGCTTTATAATTCGATTCACATTGAAGAATATTCAGTTGATGTCCGAGATACTAAACTCGGCGTCGAGCTGACCACGCCCGACATCCCTAATATTTCTGAAGATAAACTGAGGAATCTTGATGAAGAAGGCATTATTCGGATTGGGGCCGAAGTGAGAGGCGGTGATATTTTGGTTGGCAAGATTTCACCAAAAGGTGAAAGCGAACTAACGCCCGAAGAAAGATTGCTCCGGGCGGTTTTTGGCGAGAAGGCCAGGGATGTTAAAGATACCTCGCTTGAGTTGCCCTACGGTAAGTACGGTCGAGTAGTCGGGGTAAAAATCTTTTCGCGAGAAAGGGGAGATAAATTAGATCCGGGTGTAATTTCGCGAATTTATATCGAGATCGCTACCATGCGCAATATTCAAGCAGGCGATAAAATGGCTGGTCGTCACGGCAACAAAGGCGTAGTTTCCCAAGTGCGTCCGGTTGAGGATATGCCTCATCTTGAAGACGGCACGCCAGTCGACATTATTTTGAATCCCCTGGGTGTGATTTCCCGGATGAATTTGGGTCAGATTTTCGAAGCCCATCTCGGCTGGGCTGCGAGCCGCCTTGGGTATCGGGCTGTTACTCCGGTTTTTGCCGGTGCGACTGAAGCTGAAATTAGGGCTGAACTTAGAGCGGCTGATTTGCCTGAGGAGGGTCGGGTTATCCTATACGATGGCCGGACCGGAAAACCCTTTGACCGGAAGGTAGCGGTGGGGGTTATTTATATGATGAAGTTGAACCACCTAGTGGCGGATAAGATCCATATGCGCTCCATCGGTCCCTATTCCCTGATTACCCAGCAGCCCCTAGGCGGCAAGGCTCAACTAGGCGGTCAGCGGTTTGGTGAAATGGAGGTGTGGGCTCTTGAGGGTTATGGCGCAGTTCACACGCTTCAGGAAATGTTAACCACTAAATCCGACGACGTCGTAGGTCGTTCTGCAGTCTATGAAGCAATTGTCAGGGGTGAAAAAATTAAGCGCCAGCAGCTACCAGCTGCTTTTAATGTGATGGTGAGTGAATTAAAAGCTTTGGGACTTAATGTTTTGCCCTTGCGGTCGGACCGTAAACAAAATGAAGAAATTAGCGATGAATAGAGAGCCAGATTTCAATGCCTTAATGGTGAAAATTGCCTCGCCTGAGGACATTTTGAATTGGTCTTACGGCGAGGTGACGAAACCGGAAACAATTAATTATCGGACTCAGCGGCCAGAGAAGGACGGCCTTTTCTCCGAGCGCATTTTTGGTCCGACCCGGGATTGGGAATGTTACTGCGGTAAATATCGAAAAATCAGGTATAAGGGCGTAATTTGCGATAAATGTGGCGTTGAGGTCACCCGTTCAGCTGTTCGGCGCGAGCGCATGGGGCATATAACGCTCGCGACCCCCGTGGTTCACACTTGGTTTCTAAGAACCGTACCCTCGATTATCAGTCTGGTTTTAGATGCGCCCGTAAAGCAGCTTGAAAACGTGGTTCACTACCTAGCTTATATTGTGACCGAGGTTGATGAAGAAAAAAGAAAAACTGCCCTTGATGAGGTCGGTCGCGAATTTAAAACAAGGAAGGGCAAGGGCGATGAAAGCCAGGGCGAGCTTGCCTCGGCCGTGACCGAAGCTCGAAATTTTCTTCTTGGATTAAAACCGGGCAAAGTTTTGAGCGAAAGACAATTCGCTGACTATGGTCGCCGCTTCGGTAATGTTTTCACTGTTTCGGCTGGCGGCGAGGGCGTGAGGCGTGTGCTTCTAGGCATGCGGCTCGAGCGAGTGGTTAAGGAAATCAATGCTGAACTTGAAGGAACAAAAGATGCGACGCGCACGAGGAAGATCCTCCGCCGCCTTAAAGTGGTGCAGTCTATGCTCGATGCTGGTATCAGGCCAGAGTGGATGATTATGACAGTTCTCCCGATTCTGCCGCCAGATTTGCGGCCGATGGTCGCTCTTGATGGCGGGCGTTACGCCACCTCCGACCTTAATGATCTTTACCGCCGGGTTATCAACCGCAATAATCGGCTGAAAAAACTGCTTGAATTAAAAGCACCGGACGTGATTGTGATTAATGAAAAGAGGATGCTCCAGGAGGCAGTTGATGCCCTAATCGATAATTCTCGAGTGCGCCAAGTGGCGAGAACTCGCCGACCTTTAAGATCCTTGGCCGATATGTTAAAGGGCAAGCAGGGGCGCTTCCGCCAAAACCTTCTCGGTAAAAGAGTGGACTATTCTGGTCGGTCCGTGATTGTGGTTGGTCCGCATCTAAGGCTTGATGAATGTGGTCTGCCCAAAAGGATGGCTCTTGAGCTTTTCCGGCCTTTTGTGATTCACGAGGTGGTTGAACAGGGCTTGGCTCACAATATTAAAATGGCGAACCGTTTAATCGACCAGGCACCGCCGGAGGTTTGGGCAATTCTTGAAGAAATTATTGCCGACCGGAAAGTGCTCCTTAATCGGGCGCCAACCCTTCACCGTTTAAGCATTCAGGCTTTTAAGCCGCTTCTGATTGAAGATCTAGCAATTCAGATTCCTCCCTTTGTTTGTACGGCCTTTAATGCTGATTTTGACGGCGACCAGATGGCGGTTCACTTGCCCTTATCTGACGAGGCTCAGCGGGAAGCAGCCGAAGTAATGCTTTCGAGTTTTAATCTTCTGAAGCCGGCCTCAGGCGAGGCAATTGCCGTGCCGACCCGAGATATTATTCTTGGCGCCTATTATCTTACTCGAGTATTACCCGAAACTCAGGGAACGGGTCGGTCCTTTGTCGCACCCGAAGAAGTCAAATTGGCCTATGAAAACGAAGGCCTTCATCTTAATGCCTTAATTAAGTTGAGGGATATGGAAACAACCTGTGGTCGAATTATTCTAAACGAGGCTCTGCCCGAAGATTTTGGTTTTTACAATAATATCTTAACAAAGAAATCTTTGACCGGGCTTATGGCCGAACTTATCAGTCGCTACGGCATGGAACGAATGCGGGATATCCTTGATCATCTAAAAGAAGTGAGTTTAAGCTACGTTACTTTATCCGGCCTTAGTTTTAGCATCGACGACTTGGTTGCCCCGGAAGAGAAAGAATCGGTCATTAAAGAAGCCGAAACAAGAGTCGCTTTAATTAGGGGTCAGTACGAAGAGGGGCTTTTGACCGAAGAGGAAAGAAAGGAAAGGACTGTAGAAACTTGGCTCGAGGCAGCCAACCGAGTTAACGAGGTAATTCCCGAGCGTTTAGGCCAAGACAATCCCATTTATATCATTATTGAATCAGGTTCCCGAGGAACCTGGTCTCAGCCAAGTCAGATGGGCGGTATGCGGGGACTCGTCACTAATCCTAAAGGCGAGAATATCGAATTACCCATAAGAAGTTCGTTAAAAGAGGGACATACTAGTCTTGAATATTTCATCTCGACTCATGGCTCAAGAAAGGGTTTAGTCGATACCGCGCTCCGCACTGCCCAGGCTGGTTATCTGACTCGGCGTTTAGCCGACACCAGTCAAGACGTAGTGGTTAAGGAAGAGAACTGCGGCACGAAAAGGTCAATCGAACTTTATCGCGAGGACGGCGAAAGTTACGGCGGCAGTTTTGTTGATCGGCTTTTTTCGCGAACAGCAGCCAAGGACCTGAAAATCGGCCGAAAAACCATTGTTAAGACCGGCGAAATTATTAATCGGGAAGCCGCTCTTCTAATTGAGAAATCTTCGCTCGAGTCAGTTGCGGTCCGTTCGCCCATCACCTGCCAGACGCTTTATGGTGTTTGTGCTAAGTGTTACGGGATGGATTTGGGTCGCAATGAACCGATTAGAGTAGGTGAGGCAGTCGGAATTATAGCGGCTCAATCAATTGGTGAACTTGGCACTCAGCTTACGCTTAGGACTTTCCATACCGGCGGCCTCGCGGGTCGTGACATCACCACTGGCTTGCCTCGGGTAGAAGAGCTTTTCGAAGCTCGTCTACCGAAACAGGAGGGGCTTATGGCCGAGGCCGAGGGTAAAGTCCAAAAAATTGAAGAAGAGGGCTCGATGCGCCGGATAATTCTTAGGAAGAAAGCCGCGACCGGCAAGAAGGCCAAAGATATTATTTATACTACTCCGGTTTCTATTGGGGTTCTGGTTAAAGAGGGGGACAAGGTCTTCTCTGGCGACCAATTAACCGAGGGCAATCTTGACCCTAAAGAAATATTAAGGCTAAGGGGCAAAGAAGAGGCCGCGAGATATCTAGTGAAAGAGATCCAGCAAATCTATCGTTCCGAAGGCGCCACGGTTCACGATAAGCACATGGAAATAGTTATCCGCCAGATGTTCGGTCGGGTAAGAATCACTTCGGTTGGAGATAGCAAATTTGTTTTGGGCGAGGTGATTGATAAATCTCGTTTTCGAGAAGTCAATCGCGAGATTAAGGGAGCGGGCGGCGAACCGGCTAAGGCCGAGGAGTTGCTTTTGGGCATCACGAGAGCAGCGCTTTCAGCCGATGGCTTTTTAGCTGCCGCCTCATTCCAGGAAACAGCCAGGGTTTTAGTAAAAGCCGCGAGCGAAGGCCGGGTAGATCATCTCCGGGGGCTGAAAGAGAATGTGATCCTCGGTCGTTTAATCCCGATTGGCACAGCCCTTCACTACGGGGTTGAAGAAGAGGAGGAATTAGCCGAAACTAAAGAAGAAGAAAAAGTTGAATTGGCATGACCACTAAACTTTATGAGATTTCTTTCTTAGCTCGCGATGAAGCTGGCCGGGAAAAAATTTTAAACGAACTTAGCCGCTTCGGGGCCCGACCTGTTTCCGAAGGCGAATTTGATTCGACGAGACTTGCTTACCCGATCGAAAAATTAACCTCGGCTTATTTTGGTTATCTCCACTTTGACGTTGATCCTTCAAAAATCAGCGAACTTAACGCGACATTAAAACTTGCGCCTGAGGTAGTGAGATTCTTAATTGTGACGCCACCGGCTCAGAGTCCGGAGCCAAGACCTAGAGAGAGACAGCCGCGGCCGACTGAAAAGGCTCCGGCTCCCCGAACCGACACTACTCTTTCAAACGAACTTTTAGAAGAAAAGTTGGGCGAGATCTTGAAACAAGCCGAATAAAGCTTAATTTATGCTAGAATGGGTTTAATTAAAAGATGAATCTAAACAAAGTTTTTATCGCTGGCAGACTAACCTCAGATCCTGAACTTCGAACCACTCCTTCTGGAGCCCATGTAACTTCTTTTTCAGTGGCCACGAATCGGAACTGGACTGACAAAAACGGCGAGCGTAAAGAAAGCACAGAATTTCACAATGTGGTTCTTTGGGGTCGGCAGGCGGAGATTGTTAATCAATTTTTGAAAAAAGGGGCCTTAATTTTAGTCGAAGGGCGGCTCCAGACTCGCTCTTGGGAAGGTAAAGACGGTCAAACAAGACGAACCACGGAGATTATTGGTGAGCGGATTCAGCTTGGTCCAAGGGTCGGCGCGGGGACTGCGGTTGAACAGACTTCGCCCCAAGCGCCCAAGGAGGAAATGCCAGTAATTGATCTTGACGCTGACGAGATTAAAGAAGAAGATTTACCGTTTTAAAATGATTAAAAAGAAAAAACAGTGTTTTTTTTGTTCTCAGAACGTAGCTGATATTAACTATCGCGAAGTTAATCTTTTAAGTCGTTTTACTTCGGGTCAAGCGAAAATTATCGACCCGATTCATACCGGCACCTGCGCTAAGCACCAACGCCGTCTAGCCCGAGCTGTTAAGCGAGCCCGTTATATGGGGCTTCTGCCATATGTAAGACAGTAGACCGTGCCTCTCTTAAGCGTTATTACACCCGTATCCAGTTCTTCCATCCTTTATCTCGATGAGTGTCGGCAAAGTATCCGCGGTTTATGGCTACCGCCTAACTGGCAACTAGAGTGGCTTATCCAGTTAGACGGAGGTAACACATCCCTAGAGCGCGACTGGTTTAAAGATCAAGGAGTCTTTTTTGAGGCCAATGGTAAGCAGCTGGGCGCTGGCGGTACTCGTCATTTAGCGTTGAGACGCGCGAGGGGTGGTTTTATCTTACCCCTTGATGCCGACGATCTATTAGTGCCAGATGCGCTTATCAGTTTAAGCAGGGGATTTGAGGCTGATGAGAATATAGTTTGGTGTGCTGGGCGATGGGATGAGTTATATGGAGATGGATTAACGAAAACTTGGCGCCATCCCGAGTATGAAGGCATACGCCCTCAACACTGGGTTTATAAAGAGATTGAGCGTACGGGGCAGACGCCCTTTGCCATGAACTCCGTCTTATATCGGACAGAGGCTGTGCTGCAGGCTGGTGGGTGGCCCGATATCGATTGGCAAGATACTATTTTACTAGTGATCGTGAATAGCAGATGGCCAGGTTGGGCTACGGATAAACTAGTGGGCTACTATAGGCGTCATCCTGGTCAGGCGAGTAAAAGCAACTGGTTTCAAGACCCCACCCGTAAAAGTAAAATGTATGAATATATAAAGAGAATTGGTCGAGCGCAAATATGGCGTCCGTCAGATTCTACCTAGATCAGTATGCTCGGCTTTCCTGACGAACAGTTATTCAGTCTCGTCGATCGCTTAGTCGGCAACTGGTTTGTTAACTGGCTTTTTGTTTTTGGAGCCAAGTATTTGATTTACCTTCTACTTATTTTTTTCTTAATCGCCATTCTAAAAGAGAAAAATTTCGAGCGCCGTTTTTATTATTTTTCATTAGCCACCATCGGCGCGATTATCTCAAGAGGTATAGCCACGCCCTTAATTCGATTCTGGTATTATCGTCCCCGGCCCTTTGTTGACTTTTCTTTCGACCCGCTTATTTCTCATCCCTTAAACAGCTCTTTCCCTTCGGGTCATATGGCTTTTTTGATCCCCCTGAGCTTGGTTCTTTGGTTTTTAAATAAAAAAGCCGGCTCGGTTTTTATCCTTGCCAGCTTGATTGTTGGCTTTTCAAGAATCGCGGTCGGCGTTCACTGGCCGAGTGATATTCTGGGCGGGATTTTGATCGGGATAGCCGGGTTCGTATTAGCCCAATTAATTCTCAAAAAAGTAAAGCCAAAATAAAAAAGCCACGATTAGTCGTGGGTTGAGGCGTGCAGGGCCTCCCCTTGAGGAAGGGAAACAGAGACCCCGCACGCCAGAAGATAGACTAGGGCGATAGACTCTAATTGTCAACAAAGTGCCCGGGGAGAGACTCGAACTCTCATGGGTTTTACCCCGCACGCTCTTGAGGCGTGTGCGTCTGCCAATTCCGCCACCCGGGCTTTATCTGCTTTTGTTGATACTGCCATAGAAAGGCGCTATTGTAAATTTGGCATGGCTCGGGTTATTGCGTTTTGTAATCAAAAAGGCGGTGTTGGAAAAACAACCACGGCTGTTTCGCTCGGTGCTTACTTAGCTGCCTTTGGCCGCAAAGTTCTTCTTGTGGATTTTGATCCCCAGGCTAATGCCACTTCAGCCTTAACGCCTGAAAAAGAATTTGAAAAAACTATTTATCACGGCATGTTTGACAAGGAGATCGTGCCCCACGAACTGATTCGGCCAAGCGGAATTTTAAATTATGATTTTATCCCTTCTTCCAATGACTTAGCCGGTGCCTTGATTGAATTAGTTGATTTGCCTCACCGGGAATATTTTTTGCGAAAACTAATTAATCGTCTACGGCATCACTATGATTATGTTTTAATTGATCTGCCACCTTCTTTAAGTCTTCTCACTATTAATGGCCTTGTGGCGGCTGACGAAGTGATTATCCCGATCCAGGCCGAATATTACAGCCTCGAAGGTCTAGGTCAACTCCTCGAGACCATTCGCTTGATTCGGGAGAATTTGGGCCACCCTTTGACTATTTTAGGGGCTCTCGTCACGCTTTACAGCCGCAAAGAGCGACTCTCGCGGGAGGTAAATAAGAACTTAAGACGTCATTTTCCGCACCGGGTTTTTAAAGTTGAAATTCCAAGATCAATTTATTTGGCTGAAGCGCCGAGTCACAGCCAGCCGATTTTGCTTTATAAACCTCACTCGGCCGGTGCCTTAGCTTATCGCCGTTTAGCTGAAGAATTAATTGAGCTTGAACCCTACTACCAGCCGATTCATGTTGGCTTTGGCAATTTTGCCAATGGTATCTAAATTAAAAATTTAGCTATAACATTGAGCAGTCCGACTTAAGTCGGACTGCGCGATTTTATGGTAAAATCATCGAGAAGCTCATTCTTTTAATAAAATCGGCACATGGCTTTAGGTAGAGGATTAGAATCTCTTATACCCCCACAAGAACCAAACCAGCCTTTTAATAGTCAACCTCAAAATAACTCGGGAGAAACCCGATTGGTAGAAGCAGATACTTCCCGTGCGGAACACTTGCCCGCCGGAGCCTTAGCGGAGGCGGGTCCCGCAGGCACTGGGGAAACGAAGCGGGTTGAGGGAGAAAAGATTTTTCGCTCCGCCCCAGCCTCTCAAAGCGTCTTCCAAATCGAGGTTGATCAAATCCGACCCAACCCTCTTCAACCTCGCCGCGATTTTGACGAGGTTGCCCTCAAGGAACTAGCTGATTCGATTCGCGAGTTCGGTATTATCCAACCCCTAGTTGTCTCTAAAATCGAGGAAGACAAGGAAGACGGCCGGGCAGTTTATTATCAGTTATTAGTTGGTGAGAGAAGATTGCTCGCGGCTAAAATGATCGGTCTTCACACAGTGCCGGTCATTATTAAAGAGGCTTCACCTGACCGGGAAAAACTCGAAATCGCTATTGTTGAGAATATTCAGCGGGCTGATTTAAATCCGATTGAATATGCCCGGGCCATTGCTAAGCTCCAAGAAGAATTTAGGTTAACCCAGCGGGAGATCGCGGCGCGACTCGGCAAAAGCCGGGAGTCGGTCGCGAACACCGTGCGCCTTCTTACGCTCCCCTCGGCGATGCAGGAGGCCGTATCCCGCGGCGCGATTAACGAGAGTCAGGCGAGACTGCTACTTGCGGTTCCCGACACCGCTTCGAGGGAAAACTTATTTGAAGAAATATTGAAAAATAACCTAACGGTTCGGGAGGTAAGCCGGCGGGTAAGGCAAATCAAATCTCCGGGTAGCCAAATTGTGGCCTCGGCTGAAAAAAGTTTAAATCCGGAGATCGCCGCCTTAAAAGAGGAACTCCAGAGTTTATTAGGCGCTGAAGTTCTGCTTAAAAATGACGGAGGTAAAGGCCAGCTCGCGATTAAATTCTATTCCGAAGAAGAATTAAGAGGGATTCTTGACAAAATCATTAAAGACCGTGGGACGGCCTAAACAAAACGATAATCGATTTCTTTAATCCCCTTTAGAGTTTTTAATTTCAAAATAATTTTCCAGATTTTATCTTTATCGCTCGTATCACAGCGGACTTTGACGAGCTGAAAACCGCCTCGGCTTCTATTTGAAGTGTTTAAATTGACAATGTTGATCTTGGAGCGGGAAATCACTCCAGAGATGTCCTTAATCAGGCCGATCCTGTCTTCAGCTATGATTTTCAGTTCAACTTGCTTGCTGTCCAGTAGCTTGAGATTCTTCTTTTTCAGGCTGTCTCTAATCCTGTCTTTGGCTGTTGAGGTGACTACGAATTCAAGCCAAGAAGCCGACGATTTCTTATTTTTCTGAGTGATAATTTCGACTACGTCTCCGGAAATGAGGCGATAATCAAGCGGGACAAGTCTGCCGTTAACTTTAGCGCCGGTACATTCATCGCCGATAACGCTGTGAATATAATAGGCGAAGTCAACCGGTGTAGCGCCGTAGGGCAGATCAATCACTTCACCTTTAGGTGTAACCGCAAAAATCCGGTCTTTTAGAAAATCTAATTTTAGGGAATCAAGAAATTCTTTAGCCTCTTGGTGTTCTCCCTGCCAGGCTCGGAGACTCTCAAGCCATTTTAACTCATCAGCTTTAATCTTGATCGGCCGGCGATCCCGGTAAGCCTTACTCGATTTCGATTCAGTATAAATCCAGTGAGCGGCGATACCCTGCTCAGCTTCATTGTGCATTTCTAGAGTCCTAATCTGGAATTCAACCAATTTGTGGTCAAGGCAAATTACGGTTGTGTGCAGGCTGCGGTAACCATTTGGTTTCGGTAGGGCAATGTAGTCTTTAATTTTGCCGGGCAGGGGCGGCCAAAGACTATGGATTGCGCCGAGGGCGGCATAGCAGTCTTCAATTCTTTTCACAATAATCCGGAAAGCAACCAGGTCGTAAATTCGGTCAAGATCCATTTCATATTTCACCAGTTTTTTGTAGAGGCTGGCGTAACGCTTGGCTCTAAAATCGATCGAAACCACCTGGACCTTATTATCTTCGAGCGCTTCCTCAACGATCGGCTTAATTTTTTGAAGATAGGCCTCCCGAGCCTCGTAACGTTCTTTTACATTATCTAAGAGCCAGCGATATTCCCGAGGATGGATAAAAGGGAAGGCCAAATCCTCAAGTTCACCCGAGAGTCTCTGCATCCCCAGGCGATAAGCAAGCGGAGAATAAATTTCGGCAGTTTCCGAAGCAATCCGCTTCTGTTTTTCCTTGGCGAGATATGAAAGGGTCTCCATATTATGGTAGCGATCAGCGAGCTTAATCATGATGACTCGGATATCTTCGGCCATGGCGAGTATTAGTTTTCTGATATTTTCTGCTTGGGTTTTAGAGCCTCGATATTTAACTCGGCCGAGCTTTGTCACGCCGTCGACAAGTTTTCTAATTTCGCTGCCAAATTCCCGCTCTAGTTCTTCAGGCTTGATTTTAGTGTCCTCAAGAACATCGTGAAGTAAACCGGCCGTTATGGTGACCTCGTCTAATTTCCAGTCAGCTAAGGCTTCGGCCGTGGCCAGAGCGTGATTAAAATAGGGCTCACCGCTTAATCTTTTCTGCCCGGCATGGGCAGATTTAGCAAAGCCGTAGGCCCGCCGGACTAGATCGCTCTCATTTTTAAGAGTTTCCAGATTTGTCACACCACCAGTATAGCCTTCGTCGTTTCTAGTTCCCAGTTCCTGATTCCTTTTTTCCTGGATGCTGCCAGCTTGACCAATTGCAGTCGGGGTATCGGCTGCAGCCATAGAAAATTCTACCTTTCCTAGTTTTTCGAATCACTACCTCGCCTTCGCTGCAGCCAAGACATTTCATACCAATGGTTTTAGGCGGTTCTTTAATGGTCTTAGTGTTTTTGCACTCTGGGTAGCCGGAGCAGGCCATAAATCGGCCGAAGCGGCCGAATTTAATTACCATTGGTTTACCGCAAAGCTCGCACTTAACATCGGTTTCCTCGATTAAGTTTTCTTTCTCCACTTCTTCGTATTTTTTTAGAAGGTGTTCATTAAAGGGAATATAAAATTCCTTGACCACATTAGGCCACTTTTCTTTGCCCGAAGCGATTTTATCAAAATCTTCTTCAAGCTCGGCCGTAAAGCCAACGTCAATAACCTCGGGGAAATGTTCTTTAAGTATCCGGTTAACGAGAATTCCGATTTCAGTTGGGGTAAAGCGGCGATTCGAATCTTTCTCGACATAACCCCGATCCTGAATCACTGAAATTATCGGCGCATAAGTTGAGGGTCGGCCAATACCGTATTCTTCAAGCGTTTTAACCAGACTCGCCTCGTTGTATCGGGGCGGCGGCTCAGTGAAATGCTCGACCGACTTCACTTCAACTAAATCAAGCTCCTCATCTTTTTTAACATCAGGTAATTCCTTTTCACTGAATTTTGTTGGCCAGATTTTCAGAAAACCATCAAAGCGGAGAATTTGGCCATTCGCCCTAAAGCCGTATTTTGATTTAGCCGAACTAGCTTCGATTTCCAAAAGAGTGGTGTCAAACCCGGCCGGCGGCAATTGAGAAGCGATAAATCTTCGCCAAATTAAATCGTATAGTTTTACTTCATCGTCCTTAAGCTTGGCTTGCCCGCCTAGGTTCTGCGGAGCAAAATCTGGGCGGGTGGGTCGAATTGCTTCATGAGCTTCCTGGGCCAGACGGGATTTAGTTTTGAAGTAGCGGGGGGCGTCAGCGGCATATTCTTTGCCCAAGCTTTCAGTAATCCAGTCTTTAGCCGTGAGAACTGCCTCGTTCGCTAAGTTTAGAGAATCGGTTCTCATGTAAGTGATGCGCCCCTCTTCGTAAAGCCGTTGGGCAAGCATCATTGTTTTCTTAGCTGAGAAATAAAGTCGGGAAGACGCTGTCTGTTGGAGGGTGCTTGTGGTGAACGGCGGCAGGGGATTTTTCTTAGTCGCTCTCTTGGTTACACCGGTTACCTTAAATTCGCTTTCGTTGAGATTAGTCTCGATGGCCTTAGCCGCCTTTTCATTTTTAATTTCTAGTTTTTCAATACTTTTGCCGTCAATGCTCGCGAGATTTGCTTCGAATATCTCGTCCCTTTTAGTTTTAAGATCAACGTCAATTGACCAGTACTCTTCGGGTTTGAATTTCTGGATTTCTTCTTCCCGTTCCGCAATTAACTTTAAGGCTACCGATTGAACCCGGCCGGCCGAAAGGCCGCCCCTGACTTTTTTCCAAAGAAAGGGAGAAAGTTTATAGCCTACCAAGCGGTCAAGGATTCGCCTTGCCTGTTGAGCATCAACTAAAGCGGTATTAATTTGGCGAGGTTTTTTAAGCGCCTCTTCAATAGCTGATTTAGTGATTTCGTGAAAAACTATCCTCTTTACATCCCTGGTCTCGTCGAGTTTTAAAGCATGGATTAAGTGCCAGGCGATAGCTTCGCCTTCGCGGTCCTCATCAGTGGCCAGGGTTATTATCTCAGCCTTAGCCGCTAGTTTTTTTAAGGCCGTAACCCGCTTCTGATTTTTGCGGGGAATGACGTACTGAGGAGTAAAGTTGTTCTCCGGATCAACGCCCAACCTGCCTTTAGGCAGATCGCGAACATGGCCATAAGAAGATTCAACCGTAAATTCCTTAGGCAGAAACTTGCCTATAGTTTTAGCCTTAGTGGGCGATTCAACTATAACCAGATTCATATAAAGTATCGGCCTCCTTTTTCTTCGATGGTGCCGGCGAGAATTAATCCGACTAGCGCCTCATTCAGGGCTTGGGGCTCAAGTTTAGTGAGTTCGGTGATTCTGTCAATGTTGAGGCCGGTTTCGGCTTCAGTAATCACCTTAACTATTTTTTCCTCGGCTGAGCCTGATTCTAAATTAAGATTTAACTTTTCGATTACTGAATCCAGGCCCAAATCTTCTAGAACTTCACTCACTTTAGTAATGAGAGTAGCCCCGTCCCTAATTAAAGCGTGAGAACCAACATAGTTCGGGTGAGTTATGGGCCCAGGCACGACCCAAACATCTCGGCCTTGCTCAGCCGCAAACCGAGCCGTGGTTAGAGCCCCCGAATAAACCGGCGCCTCAACTACAATTACACCGAGCGAAAGTCCGCTAATGATTCGATTCCGTTCAATAAAGTGATTAGGGAAAGACTCTTCGTCCGGCTCATATTCAGAAATGACAGCCCCACCCATTTTAATAATTACTTCAGCTAATTTTTCGTTTTGGGCTGGATAAATTTTATTAAGTCCATTGCCAAGTACGGCCACGGTTCGACCGCCCCCTTTTAGCGCGCCTTCGTGGGCGGCTGTATCAATCCCCATTGCGAGGCCGCTTACGATTACGATACCCGCGCTTACAAGCTCCGCGGCCATACTTTCGGCAAGTTTAAGGCCAGCCGGACTCGCTTTCCTTGTTCCCACCAAGGCAAGGCAGGGGGTTCCGGCTTCAGGTAGTTCGCCTCGGCAGTAAAGCTTTTGAGGCGGATCAGGAATTTCTTTAAGCAGGAAGGGATAACCAGAGTCGTTAAAATAAAGTAAATCTAGGCTCACGGTGTTAATTCTTA
>JACOXB010000002.1 GCA_016176505.1 Candidatus Colwelliibacteriota bacterium
CTCATTTAAATCTTTGGTAAATTTATCCTCTTCTTCAGGAGTTAATTCAACTCTTGAAAGACCGGAAAAGTATTTAATATCGAATTCTTTATCTGGCATGCTCCGTCATTCTAACATACCCAGAAGCTCTTTCTCTGTAAGCGTTTTGACTCCCAGCTTCTTCGCTCGCTCGAACTTTGAGCCGGGCTCGTTCCCGACTACCACATAATCGGTTTTTCGACTAACTGATTCGGAAGCATCCCCACCTAAAGCTCTAATTTTTTCTTTAGCTTCATCGCGAGCCATTGATTCAAGGCTTCCGGTTAAGACAAAGGTAAGACCCTCCAGCTTTGAGCTCTTAGCTTTTAGCTTTTTAGCTTCTATCTTCACGCCGACCTTATCTAATTTCTCGAGGAATTTAATGTTCCGGTCCTCATGAAACCAGTCATAAATACTCTGGGCCACTTTAGGTCCGACATCTGGAATTTTTTGCAAATCTTCAAGCGATAATTTCTGAAATATTTTTAATATATCAACCGGGTTTGTAATTTGTGATTTGTAATTTACGATCTCCTGCGCTAGCAGACTCGCTGTTTCTTCACCGACATGAAGAATGCCTAAACTATAAATAAACCGACTAAGCGGAATTTCTTTCTTTAACTCAATTTCACTAATGATGTTTTCGGCTGATTTCTCGCCAAAACGCGGTAAGACGGCGATATCACCGGCTTTCAGGGTAAATATATCAGCCGCATCCGAGATTAACCCCTCGTCCAAAAACCGATCAATAACTTTCGCGCCTAAGCCGCGGAGATCAAAAGCAGAACGCGAAACAAAGTGATAAAGCTGTTCTCTATTTCTCGCGCCGCAGTTAGGGTTGGAACAGCGGAAAAGCGCCCCCTCACGCTTCACCGACGAGCCGTCAACTGGGCATTTCTTCGGCATCTCGAAGTTTTTCTCTTTACCGGTTCGGAGATTATCGAGCACTTTAGTTATCTGCGGAATAACATCTCCGGCCCGACTGACAATCACCGTGTCGCCGATTTTAAGGCCCAAACGCTTGATTTCATCGTAATTGTGGAGGGTGGCGTTCGAAATAGTGACGCCGCCAACCTCAACCGGCCGCAGTTTCGCCACCGGTGTTAAGGTGCCGGTTCGGCCAACCTGAACTTTAACATCCTCGACCACCGTGGTCGCTTCCTTGGGCGAAAATTTATAAGCGATCATTCCCCGAGGGGCTTTACCGATTACGCCGGCCGCCTCAAGAGTCTTATTATCATTAATAATTACTACTACTCCATCTATTTCGTAAGGCAGTTTATCACGGTGCTTGTCCCAGTAATCCCTGAACTCAAGTATTTCCTCGAAAGAACTAACTAGCTTGTTATTGGAATTTATTTTGAATCCGAGCTCTCTAAGTATTTCGTGTTCTTCCGCGTGAGTCTTCTGACCTAAATCGGTCACTGCGGCGTACTCAAAAGAATCAAGTTTCCTCGAGGCGGTTATCTTGGGGTCAAGCTGACGCACCGAACCAGCCGCGACGTTACGAGGATTAGCATACTTCTTGCCCCCTTTCCCTTCTTGTTCCTTATTAATCCGCTCAAACTCTTTTTTAGTCAGAAAAACCTCGCCCCGAATAATTAGCTTTTTAGCTTTTAGCTTTATTAGCTCGTTAGCTCCGGGTTTGAGCGGAATAGCTTCGATAGTTTTTAAATTTTGGGTTACATCCTCGCCGATAAGACCATCGCCTCGAGTTGAGCCCTGAGTTAAAATTCCATTTTCGTAGACGAGTTCAATCGCCAAACCATCGATTTTCAGCTCAAGATAAAATTCTGGTTTTATTTTCCGCCCTAAGTACTTCTCTACCCTTTCAAGCCAAGATTTTAAATCTGATTCGGAAAAAGCATCGTTGAAGGAAAGCATTGGCATTTCGTGGGCCACCTTCTTAAACTGCTTTTGGGGCTCACCGCCAACCCGCTGGGTCGGCGAATCCGGAGTAACAAATTCGGGATGGGTAGCTTCTAGATCAAAAAGCTCTTTTTTAAGAGTATCAAGAGCCGAATCCGAAATAAGTGATTTATCTAGGACATGATAGGCGTGGCGATAACGCTCGATCTCCTGCTTTAATTTTTCTATTCTTTCTTTGGCCGCGTTCCTGTCCATGCCCAATCATTAGAATCCTATTAATTCTAGGGCTCGAGAGGTACGGCCGGACCGGCCAATAGCCTTAATTGAAGCGCCAGAATCAATAGTTATAAAACTTGAGTTGTTTCCAAGCTCCACTGGATCGCCTTCTTCGCCGCAATCTTGACCCGCATCCTGATATTTTTTATAAAGGGCGCATTCAAGGCCGGAATCAGCGGCAAAAATCGAACGGGTCGAGCTTAAAATATCAGAAGCCTGGCGCAATTGGTGAAGCACCAAGAGGCCGGCTAAAGAAGTGGCGCCTAAAACTGCTCCAGAAAGCAGCATCACGGTTAAAAGCATAACTTGCCCCTTCTTTTTCTTTTCTTTCCTCATGTATCTAAAATCCTTGAGCTGATGGTGGTTTGAAGATGAGTAGTGATTTCCTGTTCACTGGTGACCCCCAGGATAACCGTTATTCGCGGCGGGAAATTATCACCGGCCTGGGTACCTAGAAGAATAAATTTAAGTTCATCAAGACCAACTTCGGGAGAGGTCATAATTTCATAATCATTATCACTTGAACAATCATTAATACACCGCCCCACCCCATTTACTGATTGGCCCTCATTGGTGTAGGTAATTAACTTGTAGCTTACCTCATCGCCGTCATCATTGATAAACTGGAGCGTATCCACCTCCCCGCTAGTATTATTAAACGAAGAACCGGTCCTGATTTCGCGGGCTATTGTCTCGATAACAAAAGCAACATCGTTCATAGTAACGCTTAAGCTAGTCACAATGCGCTGAGTTCTTAGGGTTTGGATAAAAACTCCGGAGGCCAAACCAACAAGGACAATGAACAAACCTGAAGAGATCAGTAATTCGACTAAGGTGAATCCGTTCTTTCTCATGGTCTCCAATTGTAAAAATGGTCTTCTAGGTCAACGCTGAAGCTCGTGCCGCCGCGACTTTGCCATTCGACCCGGGAATTAACCCGAACTTCGTCCTGGCTAATATTGTCTATAGCAATAATCCTCTTAAAGTTGGTATCCCTGCCAGTTGAGTAGTTATATCTGCCGGTATCCTCATCAAATTTTAACTTTTCCTCGGCTAGATTCGGGTCGAGAACAAGGCTTGAATATTCAATCCCGAATTCCCCGTCCGTTTCAACCCCATCATTCCAAGGATTTCCCTCGATAATATTATGGTCGACAATATTTTTAACAACTTCGATTCCTTCAGCCGCCAAATGGGCCGCGATATACTGTTCAGCCGCCACCCGATTCAAACCTAAACTTTGGGAAAGCAGAGTAAAAATACCCAAGAGGCCAATTACCATCACGCTAATCGCCACCATCAATTCAACCAAAATCTGCCCCTTATTCAGCTTTAACCTGTCCTGCTTCATTAACAGTTACTGTAAAATCGCCTGAACCGTCGACGAGCTCGACCACAATCGATGCTTCGGTTTGGCCATCGTTTATCTCAACGTCCGGGTCAGGCGGAATAAAGACGATGTCCTCTAAGGAGGTGTCGTCGCCGATTCTCATAACGTTAAGATCAAGAGTTATTTCATTTAATTCGCCTGTTAGCCTTAAATCGTCGTCTTCGTTATAGCGGTCATCGGCCGGGCATTCGGGATCGCGATCTTGAAAAATAAAAATTTCACCAGCCGCTTGATCAACGGTTACGCCGTAAGCGCAAATTTCAGGATCATCCTCTGTAAAAAACGTCTCGATACTTAAAAACTTAGCCCGGGAGATAAGGCTTAAGAGCTTTGCCTCGGTGCTTGTGAGCAAAAGCTGCTTACTCGACTGGCTGCTGTAACCAATAAGAATAGACGAGAGAATAACGATGATGGAGACAACAATCATCGTTTCAGTCAGCGTGAATCCAGATGAATTAGGAGAAGAGGGCGAAATAGCCATCAAGAATATGGTAACCGAAAAAGAAGATGACTGTCACGCCTAAAGCGATAAAGGGACCGAAGGGGAGACTGCTTTTTAGCCTCTTCTTCCCTAAAACCATAAGAACGAGACCGACTACGGCTCCGAGAATAAAAGCGGCGGCAAAGGAAAAAATAATATCTGGCCAGCCGACAAAAAGGCCCAAACTGGCTGCTAATTTGACATCGCCCATCCCCATACCCCGACCGCGGCTTAAAAAGTAAAGCGCCCCGAAAAGAAAAAGACCCACTAGGGCCCCGGCTAAGTAGTTAATCCAGGCAGTTTCGCCGAGCCAAAAGATTAGAGCGTAACTACCAAGGCTTGAACCAAGGATTTTTCCGTTAACAAGACCAAAACTTCCGGTTAGTTCAGCAGAGATCAATCCGATGACTCCCAGCCCTAAAATAACTAGATTTAGCTGATCTGGAATCAGCCTCAGGCGGATATCAATTAGGGTGATGACAAGGAGGATGAGAAAAAGAAAGAGCCAAAGCAAGGTTTCGGGCCCAAAGCCCAATTTAAATGGGACAAAAATAAAAATAAGACCGGTTATGACTTCAACAATGGGATAACGGAAAGTTAATTTATTGCCGCAGCGTCGACATTTACCCTTTTGGGCCAAGAAGCTTAAAAGCGGGATTAGCTCAAACCACCTAAGTGCTTTTTCGCAGCCCTCGCAGCGCGAGCGGCCACGCAAACTATCTTTAAATCCTCGCTTGGTTGAGTAGCGAGTAGCTAGGACATCAAGATAGCTGCCGATTAAAGTGCCGAAAAAGAATAAGAGGAAATAGCCGAATAAGTTCAATTTTTAAGCCTAAGATGAAATGCAGTAAACCAAGCCGGCATCATCACAATTGACGCCATCAACACTAGCGCCGTCAACATCAGTATCAAGGACACTGTTATCTCTCTCTAACTCGGCACCGATCGTGTAGTTTAGCCGACCGCCAGCCGCGTCCACGCCGTAATCATACTCAAAGTTAGTTGACTGCGGCTGAGGCAGATTAGAAGTAATATCCTGCATCGCTGTCGTCAGTTCAGCCCAAGTGTCTGGATCGCTAGCAGTACTGCAATCGTCAGCACCCGGATAAAATCCGCATCTGTTGAAATAAAGCTCAAGGAAATTCTGGACGTTTTTCATGTCGCCGATCCTTCTCGTGTCTCTCGCCGTTGCCTGGAAACCGGTGACGCCAGTCAAAATCACGCCCGCAAGAATTGCGATCACCGCAATCACAATAAGCATTTCAACTAAGGTAAAACCCCCTTGTTTCATCATTAATTTCATTATATCAAACTAGAATGTTTGAGCTAAGTTATAGATGGGGATAAGTATTGAGGCGAAGAGTCCACCCACTAGAAGCCCAACAACTACAAGCAAAAGCGGCTGGATCAGCTCCACGAGCTGGTTCACCGAAGTCTCAACTTCCCGAGTATAAAAGGATGAAACTCGTCCAAGCATTTCATCAAGCCGGCCAGTACTCTCGCCAATCGCAACCATCTGACCAACTAAGGGCGGGAAAAGTTCGCCCCTCATGGCCAGAGACCTTGAGAACAGTTCTCCCTGCCTCACCTCATTAGCCGTCTTGGCTAAGGCTTCAGTGTAGGCCGCACTGCCGACAGTGGCTCCGGTAATCTCAATTGCCTGGGCAATCGGAATCCCCCCCTTAATCAAAACCCCAAGGGATTCGGCAAGACGGGCCACGTAAAGCTGTCTCAAGAGTTTATTAATAACCGGCGTCCTCAGAACAATTTCATCTCTAAAAACTTTTCCTTCATTGCTCCGGAAATAGTTGATTCCCCAGAAACCAAAGATACCGAAAAGGATAAAAATGGCCCACCACCAGGAACTTAAAAATTCGCCTCCTTTTAGTAGAACCCGAGTGAAAACCGGTACTTCGACTCCGGCTTCTTTAAAAATCGGGCCGATCTGGGGAAAAACAACCACCACCATCACCCCGGCGACTATAAAAAACAGTCCAAGTAAAATAACCGGATAAATTAAGGCGCTTTTAATCCGCGCCGTCAGATTAACTTGTTTTTCAATATAATCAGCCAAGAAATTAATCGATTCATCGAGCCGGCCGGTTACTTCGGCTGAGCGAACCATATTAACGTAAAAATCGGAGAAAACCCGATTGTATTTTTGGAGTGATTGCGAAAGCGAAAGGCCTGCATCAACGTCAGCCGCTACATCGCCAACAATTTTCCTCAAGGTCTCATTAATGGTTTGGTTCTCAAGTGTTTTTAAGGCATCGCCAAGGGAAACCCGGGCTGACATTAAAGCAGCGAATTGACGGGTAAAAATCATTAAATCCTTGCTCTTAACTCGATTGAAATAGTCGAGAAGCTGGCCGAGAATCTCCCGGCGACCTATCTCCTCAAGCGAAAGAATAAAAAGTTCGTGACTGGAAAGAATACTCGTGGCCTCATTCCTATTCAGGGCCTCGACCGATCCCACCTGGAGTTCGCCTCCTTTAGTTCTCGCTTGGTATTTAAATTTCATTATCCTCGCTCTAGTAAGACCCTTAATTCGGCAGGGTTAACTGAGTAAAGTTCGGCGTTCTCAAGCGAAATCTCCTTGCGCCTTACAAGTTCAGCCAAAGACCGGTTAAGGGTCATCATGCCTTCTTGGGTGCTTGTTTCAATCACTAGATCGATTTGATAAACCTTTCTTTCGCGAATCAGGTTCCTAATGGCCGAATTCACGAACATCACTTCGCAGGCCGGTACCCGACCGCCATCAATCCGGGGGATTAATCTTTCGGAGACTATGCCGACAAGCACGGCCGCAAGCTGGGAGGCAATCTGGCCCTGCTGATTGGCCGGGAAAGAATCAATAATCCGATCAATGGTTTGGGCGGCCGAGTTCGTATGCAAAGTGGAGAAAATTAAGTGGCCAGTTTCAGCCGCGGTTAAAGCGGTAGCAACGGACTCCTGATCCCTCATCTCGCCAACCAGAACCACATCCGGGTCTTGGCGCAGGAGCGAACGAAGGGCCCGACGAAAACTTGGACTGTCACTCTTAACTTCGCGCTGGGAAATAATTGATTTGTCCTGGACAAACAGATATTCAATCGGGTCCTCAACCGTAATAATGTGTTCGGTTCGGTTATGGTTAATTTCATCGATTAGGGCGGCGAGGGTAGTTGACTTACCGTGACCAGCCGGTCCCACCATCAGCACAAACCCCTGGTTAAGCCGAGTGAATTCCCTAAGAATTCCCGGCAGGGCCAGCTCTTCAATGGTTTTGATATCCGCCGGAATCAAACGGAGAGCCGCCGCCATAAAGCCGCGCTGGAAAAAAACATTAACCCTAAACCTCGCCTTATCTTCAAAAGCAAAAGAAAAATCTAAATCGCCGAATTTTAAAAATTTTTCCTTTTGAGCCGGATTCAACATGGAAAGCACCAGCCCCTGAGCGTCTTCCGGAGTTAGAATCGGGTCACTGGCGAGCGGCACAAGAATTCCATCAATTCTCAACGTTGGCTGCCGGCCCACGGCAATATGAAGATCCGAAGCATTTTGCTGGGCCGCCGCGAGCAAAAGTTCGTTTAATTTTTGCTTATAATCCATGTTTTCGTATTCAGTATTCGGTATACAGTATACAGTATACTAAATACTAACTTTCGGCTGTTTCCCTTAAAACGTCTTCAAATCCGACAATCCCCTGAAGCGCTTTTAAGATTCCGTCCTGGCGCAGAGTAATCATGCCCTGTCGTTTAGCCTCGTCATAAATCTTACTCTCGGTCGGGTTTGTGTTAATAACTCCTTCTAATTCCCGAGTCATAATAAAGGCTTCAAAAAGGGCAATTCGGCCAACCACGCCCTTCTTTTTGCAGACATCGCAACCTTTGCCCCGATAGATCTCGTAAGGCGGTTTATATTTTATCTCGGTCCCGCTAGGAAGATTCTTTAGTTCGCTCGCAATAATTTCCTGAACCTCGGGACTCGCGGTCACCGGCCCTTTGCATTTATCACAAAGCCGCCTTACCAGCCTTTGGGAAACCATCAAGTTAAGTGCAGACGGCAGAAGGAATGGCTCAATCCGCATATCAATTAAGCGCGGGATAACGCCAATAGCATTATTGGTATGGAGGGTTGATAAAACAATTTGCCCCGTAAGAGCGGCGTGAACCGCAAGCTCGGCAGTCTCATTATCTCTAATCTCACCGACTAAAATCACATCCGGATCTTGACGCACAATTTGCCGCAGACCCGAGGCAAAGTTATAACCGATCTCCGGCCTAACCTGAGACTGATTAACCCCTTCGATAACGTATTCAACCGGATCCTCTAAGCTCATCACATTGACATCGATCTTGTTCAAAATCTGCATTAAGGAATAAAGCGTGGTAGTTTTACCGCTGCCAGTCGGACCACTCACTAAGACCATGCCGAAAGGTCTTTTAATTGCCTCTCTAACCATTTCGGCGGTTCGGCCGATAAGCCCCAGCTCATCAATTCCTTTTA
This sequence comes from Candidatus Colwelliibacteriota bacterium, assembly GCA_016176505.1. Lineage (GTDB taxonomy): Bacteria > Patescibacteriota > Minisyncoccia > UBA6257 > Colwellbacteraceae > JACOXB01. Next base: position 8,523 of record JACOXB010000002.1, read on the forward strand.
GGCCGACAGTGGGGTCAAGTACCCGAATAGCCACTTTTTCGCCAATTGGAGTTGGAAAAGTGGAAACCCGAAAGTCAATATCTTTGCCAAAAATAATGGTTCGGAAACGCCCGTCCTGAGGAATACGGGTAACGTCAATTTTCAAATTAGAAATAATTTTTATCCGGGAAACGATTGGCTGATGGAGCTCAATCGGAAAAGAGGTTATTTCCTGAAGCAGGCCGTCCACTCGAAACCTAACCCGCACTTTTGTTTTCTGAGGCTCAATGTGAACATCCGAGGCGCCAGCCTGAACCGCTTCCTCCATAGTCGAGGCCACAATTTTAATAATTGGCGCTTCTTCCGAGACCATTCCCTCCTCTTCAAGAGCGACCGGTCTAAATGGCGAAGCCTCGCCGCCCGGCTTAATATCGAGACTCTTAATCGCCCGCTCGATTTCTGATTCGTAGGGTGAATAGCGACGGCGAATTAAATTCCAATCAGTCGCCGTAATTAAGTAAACTCCCAGGTTTAGACCATTTCTTTTAGCCAGAAAACGAAGCGCTTCCTGAGCCCTTAAATCCTCTGGATTAACCATGCCGACCACAAGCAGCTTCTCCTTGAGCTCAAGAGGCGCCACTCGGTAAGTTTCCACTGTTTCTTCCGGAATTGACTGAATTACATTAGCCGGAATTGCCTGAATTTCTTCAGGTTTAAGCGTACGATAAGGAATTTTTAAAATCTGACTTTTAGTAGCCACAAATTTTGCCTCATCAACCAGATGACGGCTTAAAATAATTTCCTCGGCCGGCCTTCTCCCTCGAGCTGCTTCGTTTAAAATTTGGGCGTGAAGCTCGGGCGAAATCAGCGCTTGTTTAAGGAGATTGTCTAGTAAAATTTTATTATCCACGCTCCCTGTAGTTTAGTATAACTAGCTACTAGATACTAACTACTAGCTACTTTTAGAATGGAGCAAAGGGATTGGGTCGACCAAATTCTCCAGTCACGGGTTCGTCAATATAGCGCCTTAACGACTTATAGACTTGGTCGTTAGTAATAAGGTTGGGATTGAGTTCGATCTTCGAAACTTTCGAGATCTTTTCAAACTCCGGCGGCGCCGTGAGTTCTGCTAGGGGAGCCGGAGCAAAAAAAAGATAGTAAGTAAGGACGACTAAAAGAATAAGCACCCCGCCGCCAATTAAATACGGTTTCCAGTTCTTTTTCCTCTCTTCTCCAAAAACTAAAGCCATTTTTATCGCTGGTAATAAGTTTCGACGGTTAAGTTATAGTTTAAAACATTATTGCTAGTCCCGCCGCCGGTAATCTTTAACGAGCCGACGTCCATAATCCTGATATTAGTGGCGAGGGCCGCAAGATAAGCTTTAATCGCGGTGTAGTCACCTCGAAGAGTTAAATCCACTCGGAGCTGGCCCAGGGGATCGGCCACATTACCGCCCTTCACTGGTTCGAGCGCGAGTACCTCAAGATTTAAAGAATCCATGGCCACGCCGTTAGTTTTTGCAATGCCTTGGAGCTGGTTAACAATCCCCGGCACATCTTCGGTCACCGGCAAAACTAAGCTCAAGCCTCTTTGAAAATCGCTAATGCTCTGGTACTGGCTAAGAAGCCGATTAATCGCCTCGACTACGGCTCGCTCTTCTTCAACTAATTGAATCATGGATTGGCGCTCGGCTCGGAGCTCGCTCACTTCTTTGTAGGCCGGCACCACTAAACTTGAATAAAGCGCCACCGCCCCGATAAAAAAACCTAGGGTTAGAAGAACGCTTAATAGTCTTTTGTTAGCAGCGGTCATTTCTTTACGGAAAACGTTTTAGGCTCAAACTCTAGAGTGACTTGGAAGCGAACCACGCTGCCGGCGGCACTCGAGCTTTCCAAAAATACTTTCTCGACTGACGGATTATTTTCAAAAATAGCGAGCTGGGCGGCTAAATCTTCGTAAGACCCGGCCGCTCCCTCAAGCCTTAACTCTTGGTCCGCCACTGATATATCGGCTGATTCGAAAACTACCCGAGGATGAGTACTCGCCTCAAGAAAAGTGAAAGCCGGCGTAACGTCGACGTGGGCCGCGAGCACTTTCTGAAGATTATTAATTTGGGAATATAGAGTGATTAAATTTTCCTGCTCTTCAACTGAAACCTCGGCGCTAATAACCTCGGCCTCAGTTCTTAAATCTTCGATGGAATTTTCCAGAAATAATTTATAACCGAATCTTAATCCTAGATAAACCAGGATAACCGCCAAAAACGTGATGAAGCTGGCGATTAAAATGCGCCGCGGCGTGCCTGTAGGCAAGCCGCCGGCCACGGCTTTAAACGCTTGGAACTCGTCCAGACGATAAGGACTCATTTTTTAATTTGTTTTAAGCCCAACCCTAGGGCGACAGCTAAGGTCGGCCCGAGCTCTGCCGTTAAGGAGGTGATTTCTCCGGGCAGACCCACTTTAGCAAAGGGTGAAGCCTTGATCGCTGTGAGGCCCAGTTCGGCTGTGACATATTTTTCCAAGCCCAGGAGATTGGCTCCGCCACCAGAGAGAATAATCCGATCAACTTTGGCCTGATAATCCTTTTCGTAAACCTCTTTCACCCTTCTTGCCTCGTTAAGTATAGCATCGAGATACGGCATCATTAAAGTGGATACTTCGTATTCGCCGCCGGTTCCGGTAAGCCCTCTTGTCTTTTTTAATTCTTCGGCCCGAGGAATAGTAATGCCGAGCCCTTTGGAAATTGCCTGGGTTAAGGCGTTACTCGAAAAATCGGTTTGGCTGTTGTATTTTAGATTCCCCGCCGCCGCCACGGCGATCGCGGTTGAACGGGCGCCAATGTCAATAATCAGGGAGGTGGTCGGATCGCCCCCGGTTAAGACCCGAGCCAAACTTATGGTTTCAATTTCTAAAGCCCTTAATTTCAGACCGACGTTTGCAAAAATCGTTTGATATTTCCTGATTTGTTCATTAGGCACAGCCACTAAAAAAATTTGTTGTTTTTTAATTCCCTTCTCATCCTCGACCTCGCCGATCGGCAACCAATCAATCGTAACCTCTTCAAGCGGCAAGGGGACAAAAGCCTTAATTTGATAAGGCATGGTTTTCGATATCTCTTCCGGCGACATCAGTGGCATTTCAAGGAGAGTGGTGAAAGCGGAAAAGGCTGGTAATGATGCCGCCACCTCAACTCCTTTAGGTTTTAACTCTTTAAGCAGGATTTGAAGAAGTTGAACTGTCTCCTCTTCAAGAATCTTCAAGCCGCTCGTCTGGATAGCGTAATTCAAACGCTCCAAATGTCCCCGGCTTTCTAAGATGCCGTAGTTTTTAAGCGTCGGGCCTTTAGCCGAATTCTCAAGCTCAACGATTTTGATCGAGGCCGTACCAATATCAACTCCAAGATATGATTTCTCGCCAAAAGAAAACTTAAACATAGAAGCTAGTATTAGTATACCAGCTATGGAGCTCCTGTTCCCTGGGTCCAGGTTGTGGTCGAACCGTCAAGCGCAATCTTTAAATAGGTTATAGTTCCCGCGTTGTTAAAGGCGATAACTAGAATATTCCCCTTGGTATAGATCGCGATCGAATCGTTCGCATCAAGCTCCGTGGCGGTCGGATTAGTATCCTGCTCGTCTAGAATAAGCCACCCCGAAGCGCCTTCTATATGAAGTTTTGATTGAGGGGCTGTCGTGCCGATACCCAAGCCAGTAGAATTAAGCCTCATCTTCTCGCTGAGGCCGATATTAAACAGGGTGGTGCTCGCGGCTATCTGTAAATCTTTATAAACTGAAGTCCCTCTATTAATAGAGGTGACGAATCCCGTCGTACCATCATGGCCGATTTCCATGCCCGTTCCCCCCGAAGGAAGCGCGCCGCCGGTCGCCTGTAATCTTCCCGAAGCAACGGTTAGCACCGCGGTTGGGCTAGTGGTCCCGATGCCGACATTGCCGCTATTGAAGATCGCAGCGTAGTTAGTACCGCTGCCTTCAGCGCTAGCATAGATACCAATATTCGTTCCAGACCCCCTCTCGGTGAAATAACCTCCGTAACTAGTACCGCTCAATCCGCCAGCTACTTGTAAGGCAGCCGCGACTGCATCCAAACTGCCGCCACTACCGAGAATACGCACCGCGCTAGTTCCACTAGAGACGACATGGAGTGAGACGGATGGGCTCGTCGTCCCGATGCCGACGTTGCCGGCCACGGTTAAGTCTCCTGAAAGTCTTCCGTTTTTCCACCTTAGATCAGGGGCGAGTTGGCCGATGCTATAGGTGTTATCAGTATTCGGCAGGAGGTCAGCATCAAAAGTAGCGGCCGAAACCCGGGCAATAGCTGACTGAATAGTTTTACTAATCGCTAGCTGGGGATTTGATGAGTTATAAGTTAAGGTCGCATCCATCTGAACCGTAGCATGAGCACCAGCAATTTCGTATTTGGTGAATGTTAGACTATTAACTACTACTCGGCTCGTAGTCAGGGTTACCTCGGCGCCGGCCCCTTGTTTTAAATAAACGCCGTTGGCATCAGAGCGAATCACGGTTGGATCAAGACTAGCGTCCGACATTCTTAACTTTAGCGAACAAAAAGTAGTGCAGGCCACGCCCTCATCCGTGCCTTCGTAAACTTTTTCAATCAGGCTCGATTGCCTTACTAGTCGCTCAACCGTAGTCAGAATCAGCGACAACTGCTGGTTAACTTCGCCACCAGCCTTTTCCCGAGTTTGAGTTCTTGTTCCGACTACCAAAATCCCGGTCAGAACCCCGGTCACAATCGCAAAAATAGCGGCGTAAACTAAAAGTTCAACTAAGGAAAACCCGCGCTGGTACTTCATTTACCTAAATTATAGCAAATTTTAGGCGTGTGAGATCTGGGGGCGGTATACTAAATACTATCTACAGCACACTAAATACAATTCTTGATATTCTTTTCCCGCCGCTTTGTTTGGGCTGCCGAACATACCTAGCCGAGAAAGCCAAGGCCGATCTCCTTTGCCAAAATTGTTTCAGCAAGATTCCCCTTTATCAAACGATTTTTCGGACCATGCCTACCGGCAGGCAGGCAAACGAAGGTCTCCCTCTTTTTGCAGTTACCCCCTATGAAGATAAAATAGCTCGGGAGTTAATTCATTATTTTAAGTACAAAAGCTTCCTCGCTGCCCGTAATCCCCTCCAAGAGCTGATTTTTAAATATTTAAATCTTTTTAAGATTAAACTCGAGAAAACCGTAGCTGTACCGATTCCCCTCCATAAAAAACGGTTTAGGGAACGCGGTTTCAACCAGTCGGAGATTTTAGCCGAAATAGTCGGCGAGTATTTTAATCTGCCGATTGAGACCGAGCTCCTCACAAAAAACAAAAAAACTAAAGATCAAATTAAAATGAAGGATTACGACGAGCGAAGAAAAAATATAAAAGGCGGTTTTGTTTTAAATATAGAAAGACTGAAATATTTAAAAGCGGCGGGGATCGAGAAAATAATTCTAGTTGATGATGTTTATACTTCGGGCGCTACTATCGAAGAAGCAGCTAAGCTATTCCGCCGAGCCGGATTTAAAAACATCAATATCTTTGTTTTCGCTAAGGCCGGTTACGGTTAAAAAGGGCTTTCGTGATTTCTATGGCCGTAATGTTAATCGCGCCAACCGCGACAACTCCTAAGAGCCAAGGCCAAGGGAGACTAACGGTGTCCAAAAAGCTCTGAAGCGAAGGTGAATAAATTGCCGCTAAAGTCAAAATAATGCCAATAATAACCCCGATTATTAAATATCGATTACCGAATGGATTGTGCTTAAAAATACTCTCTCCTAATGATCTGATCGAGAAAACCAGAAAAAGAGTATAAAGCCCGAAACTGGCAAAAATAAAAGTTCTTACGATATCAGCCGGGAAGCCCTGGTTAAGCAAGACAAAATAAAGAGCAAATAAAAGCGCGCTCGAGGCTGTGCCGATACCTAAAATTAAAAACCGCATCTCTCGATCTAGGAGCCCTTTTTGGAATTTGGGCGGCCGTTCTTTTAAGCGATCGCCGCCGTCCTCAAATGCTAAGGCTACGGCTGGAAAACTATCTGAAAAAAAGTTCACCCAAAGAATCTGAAGCGCATTTAAGGGTAGGGGCAGGCCGAAAATTAGAGCTCCGCCGATCAGGAAAAGCTCATCTAGGGAGTCTGAAAGTAAATAGACTATTACTTTGCGGATATTAGCTAAAATCTTCCGGCCCTCGCTAATCGCTGAAACAATGGTCTTAAAATTATCATCGAGAATCACCAGATCCGAAGCGGCCTGGGCCACATCAGTACCCGAGCCAACCGCCACCCCAATATGGGCCGCGGCGAGAGCCGGGGCGTCGTTCACCCCGTCGCCGGTTACGGCCACTGTCTCCCCTTTTTGTTCATAGAGTTCAACTAATTTTAATTTTTGTTCCGGCGTTACTCGGGCAAAAATTTTGATTTTCGAGAATAATTTCTTTAATTCTTCCTCGCTCATTTTTTCAAGTTCGCTGCCGGTAATAACCTCGTCTTCCCCGATCTCAAAACCGATTTCTTTGCCCACCGAAAGAGCCGTGCCTTTATGATCACCGGTTACAATTACCGTTTTAATACCGGCTCGGGCCGCATCGCTAATCATTACCTTAACTTCTGGCCGAACCGGATCTTTAAAAGCAAGGAGGCCAATGAACTCTGAATCTCTTAAGAGGCCCAGCACTCGATGGCCGGCAAAAGCTAGTTCGTCTACTTTTAGAATCAGATTTTCTTTTTCCTTATTACTGAGTTTAGTTTTTTCAATTAGATATTCTGGCGCCCCTAAATAGAGCCGGAAATGTTTTTTGGCGGATTTAATCTCAACAGCTGAAAATTTATCAAGAGAGTTAAATGGTTTTCGATCGATAATTTCGTTCTCGGTAAAAAGCTCAGTAAGCGATACGCCGGCTCTGGCTCCGGCCTTCACCAGCGCCGCATCAAGCGGCCGGCCAATCAGCCGCCAGTTATCAGTCGGATCATCAGGGTTTTCAATAATGACGTCAGTCGTAAGAAGGGCTAAGCGCAAAACCTCTTCGCCGAGATGCTGACTTACTATTTCATCAAGTTCCATTTTAGCTTGGGTTAAAGTGCCGGTTTTATCAGTTAGGATGACCGTTGTACTGCCTAGGGCTTCGGCCGCCAGGAGTTTTCTAACTACTCCTTTTTGCTTAGCGAGTCTCAAAACGCCAACTGCTAAAATAACGGTTAAGGCCACTGGCAGTCCTTCGGGCACGGCTGAGACCGCAGCCGCTACCCCGATTAAAAACATATCGTAGGGATCATAGCCGACCAGAAGTCCGGCGATAAAAAGAACGCTTATCAGGAGAATAAGAATAGCGCCGGCCCGAAAAGAAAACCTTGAAATTGCAAGCTGAAGCGGCGTCTTTTCAATTTCTTCCCTACCCACTAAAGCGGCCACTCTCCCAAGTTCGGTTTTTCCGCCAGTAGCCGTGATGATTCCCAGTCCTACGCCCTCGCTTACTAGGGTGCCGCCCCAAACCATCGAAGAACGGTCGCCAAGCGACGCTTCCAGAGAAACCACCCCGGGTTGTTTCAGAACCGGCAGGGACTCGCCGGTTAAAATCGCCTCATCAACCAAAAGATTATTGGCCTTATAAACCCGGGCATCAGCCGCCACCCGGAGACCGGCAAAAAGTCGGATTAAATCTCCTGGCGCTAATTCTTCGGCATCAACTTCTTTCTCTTTGCCGTCCCTAATAACCCTGGCCCGCTCCTTAATATAGGTTTGAAGTTTCTGAAGCGCGGTTTCGGCCTTATTCTCTTGATAAAAACCAAGCAGGGCATTCACTAAAAGGGCGGCGAAAATAACCGTGCTACCCTTTAGATCCTGGATAATAAGAGTGACTACGCCGGCAATGAGCAGAATTAAAATCAGTGGACTCTTGAACTGATTAAGGAAAATCTTTAATTTAGTTGCCCGTTTCCCCTTGGGTAAAACATTGCGGCCAAATTTTTTAAGGCGGTCTTCGGCCTCGTTTTCGCTAAGCCCTTCACTAGAAGTTCCTAGGACATTAAAAACCTCTTCGGGCGACAAGTTCCAAAATTCCATCTAATTAATTATACCGATAGCGGAGGGTACAGGATTCGAACCTGTGAGGGGTTTCCCCCAACCGCATTTCGAGTGCGGCGCATTAGTCCACTCTGCCAACCCTCCTTGGTGGACCGTACCGGATTTGAACCGGTGACCCCCTCATTGCAAATGAGGTGCTCTGCCACTGAGCTAACGGCCCAATCTTGTTGATTTTAGGCGGTTTTTTGCTCCTTTTCAACGACCTTCACTACTCGGGCCGCTGCTACTCTCCGTTTTTGGAATAAGGCGAAGCCAGTACCAAAAATTACGCCTAAAAAGTCCATGACAATGTCCCAAACCGTGTCCGCTAAAATCTGGCTACTGCCGCCGCCAAGTAATTGAGTATGCAATACCTTGTCAGAAGTTACTTCGACCACCTCCCAGCCAAGGCCGGTCACGGTGACTAAAATCGCCGCTATAAGAAGGGCTTTATTAAACGTTTTGCCATACCAGATTTCAATAAACCGTGACAGAGCCACTATAAAAATAAAGGAAACTACAAGGTGGGCTAATTTATCATAAGGAAAGCCGACAAGGTAAAGCTTATAAAGTCCAAGGCCGCCAAGGCCGTTAATAAAAAGACTGATAGCCGTTACTCCCTCGAGCTCATCAAGAACTTTGGTTTTGGCTTTACTGTCTGAATTATGAAAAATCATTCGGGGCAGAAAGATAATGAAAATAGAGACTAGGGCAAGAATAGCCATTAAACGCGGCCGATAAAATTCCGGAAACCAATTAGGATTGCCAAAAAATAATAGAGCGGCAGTTGCAAGATAGGCCGCAATAAGTAATTTGATAAATAATCTATTTTTCATCGCCGAGATTTATTCTATCAAAAATCGAAGCCGTTAGCTTGATCGCCGGAAGCAGTGAACCATATGGTCGTCCACCATCCCGACTGCCTGCATATGGGCATAAATTATAGTCGGGCCTAGAAACTTGAATCCTCTTTTTTTAAGATCGGCCGCGAACTCGATTGCTTCTGGTATCACGGTTGGATAATCGCTGTTTTTGCGGAGCGTGTGTTTGATTTGCTTACTTTTTACAAATCCCCATGAGTACTTGAAAAATGAGCCGAACTCTTTTTGGATCTCGAGAAAACGCGCCGCGTTATTTATTGATGCTTCGATTTTCTGCCGATTGCGGATAATGCCTGCGTCTTTCAAAAGCTTATTGATTTCGCGTCTACCGAATTTAGCCACTTTTTTCGGATCAAAATTAACGTAGGCCTTTCTATAATTTTCCCGCTTTCGTAAAACGGTGAGCCAGTTTAAACCAGCTTGGGCGCTTTCTAAAACCAGAAACTCAAAAAGTTTCCTGTCGTCCTTAATGATCCCGCCCCATTCTTTATCGTGATATTCTCGAAGCAAAGGATTGCCTCCGGCCCAATCACATCGTTTCTTCATTCAGTGGACCCACGGGGAATTGAACCCCGGACTTCTCCATGCCATGGAGATGTGTTACCGCTATACCATGGGCCCGCAACCTCATCAAATCTTACAAAAACCCGAGCGAAAATCAACTTAACCCCCTACTAAAGTTTTTCTGCGATCGCAGAAAAACTTTAGTAAGTTGAAAAATATCGCTAATGAGCTAAGATTTGGCCAAAAGGAGGGGTCGGATAGTGGTTTATTCCAACGGTCTTGAAAACCGTCGCTCGAAAGGGCTCGTGGGTTCGAATCCCACCCCCTCCGCTAAACCACAAAATTAATCAGTCTATCCTTAACGAAAATGGTGCGCTTGATTTTCCCGGCGCCGATTGCTTTTTTGATTTTTTCTTCAGCTAGAGCGAGTTTCTTAGCTTCGGTCTCACCCACGCCTCGCTTAACCGATACCTGTCCTCGGACTTTCCCGTTAACCTGAACGATCAGTGTAATAGTATTTTGTATTAAGTATTTAGTATTAAATTTCGGCCAAGCTTGGTTATGAATAGAATACTTATTGCCAAGTTTTTGCCATAGCTCTTCAGTAATAAACGGCGCAAGTGGCGCGAGCAAAAGTAGGAAAGTCTCAAAATCTTTACGCGATATTTGTTTTTCTTTTTCAAATTTATTAAGCGCGGTCATCAGCTCGGCAATGGCCGTATTGTATTTTAGATTAGCAATGTCTTCGGTTATTTCTTTAATATGAGGGTGAAGCCAGGGGGAGACCCTACCGGTACTCTGTACCTTGTACCCTGTACCAAGTTTTACGCCCAGATTCCAAACCCGATTTAAAAACCTAACGATCCCTATAATGCCGGCGTCGCGCCAATCCCCTCCTTGCTCATATGGGCCGAGAAACATTAAGTAAAGCCGAACCACATCCGCACCGTATTTTTTAATATAAACATCAGGCACCACCACATTGCCTTTTGATTTGCTCATTTTGGCGCCGCTTGAAATTAAAAGTCCGTGAGCTCGAAACTCGGTAAAGGGTTCTTCAAAATTAATTAAGCCCATCTCCTTAAAAACCATGGTCAAAAACCGGCTGTAAAGCAGATGAAGCACCGAGTGTTCAGCCCCGCCGATGTAACGGTTAACCGGCAACCATTTCTTCGCTATTTCTGGCCGCCAAGGGCAGGTCTTGTCATCAACCGAGGTATATCTGAAAAAATACCAAGCCGAATCAAGAAAAGTATCCGAATCAAGAAAAGTATCCGAAACATCAGTTTCACGACGGGCTTTAGCGCCACATTCCGGACATTTGGTTTCGTAAAATGATTTAACCGAAGCTAGCGGCGCCTCGCCTTTTCCAGTCGGGCGAAAATTTTTAATTTGTGGCAATTTAACCGGCAGGTCTTTCTCCGGAACCGCATACCAGCCAGCATTCTCCTTGCCCGACGAAGCCTTGGCGCAGGCGGGGCAATGAATCATCGGAATCGGCGGCCCCCAATATCGCTGACGCGAGATTAACCAGTCGCGGAGGTGATAATATACCGCAGGCTTCCCCATCCCCCGTTCCTTCAACCACGTGTCCACCTTCTTTATAGCCGCTTCAGTCCTTAAATTATTTAAGAAACCGGAATTGATGTGTCTCCCGTCACCGGTATATACCGCCAGAAAATTAATCGCGCGTGGCTTTATCTCAAGAGTGAAATCCTCCCCTCGCCGAATAAGCTCGTGATCCTTCCGATTCCCTATCCGAGCCCGCTCTAGAATCTCGATAACTCGATCTACATTTTTCCTGGCGATCTCATAGACCCGAACCGTAGGGGTCGCATATTCACGTGCTATCCCAAAACGTTTAATTTCCGTCGCCGTCTCAGAGAGATCTTCATCATAGATTTGGACAGAAATTGGACCCAGGGCTTCGCGTTTTGGCCGCTCAATCACGGAAATAACTGGGAGATGGAAAAGTTTCGCAAATTCAAAATCGCGTTCATCATGTGCCGGAACAGAAAAAATCGCACCCGTTCCGTAGCTGATAAGTACGAAATCGGATACGAATACCGGTAACTCGACACCGTTCACCGGATTAATAGCGAGGACCCCTTTGAGTCTCACGCCCGTTTTCTTTTTCGCGAGTAATCCCCTTTCAAAATCAGTTTTTTTCATCGCCTTTTCGGCGTAATGCCGAACTTCATCATAATTTTTAATTTGATGGGCAAGCTCTGTTATCAAGCCGTGCTCAGGGGCGAGCACAAGAAAGGTGGCACCGAAAATGGTATCGGCGCGGGTTGTAACGACGGTGATAATTTTATCTGAAGCTTTGATGGAAAAATTAATTTCGGTGCTCTCTGACTTACCGATCCAATTTCTCTGGGCGATTTTGACTTTTTCTGACCAGTCGATTCCTGCCTTGCCGCCAGGCAGGTTATCAAGATTTTTCAGCAACCGGTCGGCATATTTAGTGATTTTGAAAAACCACTGCTCTAAATCTTTTTTAACTACTTCGGTGCCGCAACGCTCGCAATCGCCGTTTACGACCTGCTCATCAGCCAGCACTGTTTTACAAGAAGGGCACCAGTTAACGCTCGCTTTTTTCCGATAAGCCAGTCCCCTTTTCCACATTTGGACAAAAATCCATTGGGTCCACTTGTAGTATTCAGGGTCATAAGTTTCGAGCCGCTCCTCCCAGGCAAAACCATTACCGATACTTCGGAGCTGATCGTAAAATCTTTTTTCCGAGACTTTCGCCTGCTTCATCGGATGAGTGCCGATTTTCAAAGCGTAGTTTTCAGAATGAATGCCAAAGCCATCAAGCCCAATCGGTTGAAATACATCATTCCCCTGCATTCGGCGAAACCGGCCGTAAATATCACTGCCGGTGAAAGCATACATATTGCCGACATGGAGCCCTTCAGCCGAAGGATAAGGAAACATCATCAAGTTATAAAAAGGCCGCTTAGCCCGCCTTAAATTAGGCTCGTAAATCTTTGTCTCAAACCACCGCTTGGACCACTTTTTTTCGATTTGGGAAAAGGGATACATTTCTTCAATTATATTAGCGGATTCTAATGATATTCAACCCCATCCCCCCTGCCCTGTGATTAATCACGTGATTAATCACAGGGCAGGGGGGATAGCGGTGCTATAATAAATATATGGGGAGAAGATCGATCCCAGAGGAGAATATTAGAAATCTCCAGAAGTCGCGGCGGAGCTATTACCTTAATCTGCCGATCGAGATGATTCGGCGACTTGGATGGAAAGAGAGGCAGAAAGTGGTGGTGGAAAAACGCGGCCGGGAGATTGTAATTAAAGACTGGAAAAAATAGTAGCTCTAGCCGGTTAATGTATTTCGAGCGCGTCCCCGTCGTAAAGGACGTGTTCGAGACCAATCTGTTGGTCAGAGAATTTTGCCGAGGGACCTGAAATCTTGATGGTATGCGGTTGCGTAGCGTCGTGGAAGATTTCATCTAAAACGTCTCGGACAGCGGCTCCGCGTGCAAGAACCACTGGTCGTTCCCGGCCCCCTACATTTATCCGAACAAGTTCTAGGTTGCGCCAAATTGCGTCCCGCAGGGATTGAATGCCAATATTTTTCTCGACTGAAATCGGAACAATTTCTATGTCGTGGAACTCTCGTTTGAGCGACGTAATTATGTTTTCTACCCCAGGAAGATCTATTTTATTGCATATCAGAAATTTAGGAGTGGGTAAATCCACGCGGCGCATCTCATCGCGTACCGCCTTCACTTTTTCGAGCGGAGTGTCTGCGCTCGTCATAAGCACGGCGTAGTTCGCGTTCCGTGCAGCAGCGAGCATCGCTCGTCCTCCTCCTTTTCCCTCTGCCGCTCCCTCTAAAAGCCCTGGTATTTCAACAACTTGTACGAGAGCGCCATCGAAGTCCACCATTGCGGGTATGGGCTTCAAGGTGGTGAATTGATAGTCGGCAACTTTGATTTGTATACTACTAAGCTTCTTAAGTAGTGAGGATTTCCCGATGTTCGGCGGGCCAAGAAGCACCACCTGCGCATCCCCCTCTTTTTTCACGTCAAAAAATACGCGCGCCTTTACCCGACCGCGTTTTCGGTTTTCCTGTATCTCGCCTTGAAGCCACTTGCGGATCTCGCCATACGGCCCCGTCTTGTATCCCGGCATCTCTACAAGAAGCTTCCGGATTTCGCGCTCCTTCTCTTTCCCCTCTTTGCCGACAAGCCGCTTCTTCGCAAGCTGTTTAAATATTTGATGTGGAACAGCCATGTCTTAATTCTATAACGAATAAAGTTTAATAAAGTTCTAGTATAGCAGCTCGATTAAAGTAGTGAGCCCGCCCCGACACGAAGTCGGGACGGGCTCTGAGCGTTGGGTGCGCCTATCTATACCAAGCGCCACCTACCTCCTCGTCTGCTCCCAGATTCTCGGCGTGCTGCCGAAAATCGAAGGGCGGGATGAGCTGCTCCCGGAGGATCTCTTCGACGAGCTCCGCGAGCTCTGCCGGAGTGATACCGACCGACTTCGCCACGGGCCCGAGCGCGCTGTAGAAATCGTCGCAAGCGATCTCGAAGCGCCGCCGGCTACTGAGCAGATACTTGGATAACCGAGAAGCGATCTCCGCTTTTCGCACTGCGCCCATATCAGAACCACCTCCTTCTCTAGCTAAGAGCCGAAAATACTACGGGGCAGACCCGCGAAGAGCTGCTTCAGGAAAGCGCCGAGCTCCTCCGGGGGGACATTGATCGCTCTCGCGATCTCCCCGACCCTGCGTCCGAGCACATGCTGAAGAGTTTCTTCCTCGCCCCTAAGCACGCGCTCCGCCACGAGTTGGTAGAGACAGTACTTGAGAAAGAGCCAGGCGATCTCACCCTTTTGTTGGGGATCCATCATGGATTTCACCTCCTTTCCCTACTCGCTGATCCTATGGTTAGGGGCTGAACCCCATATCCTTGTCCGTTTGCCCCATCGCCTCAAGGGGATCTGCGCTGCGGGCGAGAATCCTTATGGCGTCGATGTTCGGCAAGACCGCGAGCGTGCGGTAGTACAAGGCGAGTTTCAACCGCAATACAGTCGCCTTTCCCTTGGGCGTTACTCGCAAGCTGCCGCCGAAAACAAGAATTGGCGGCACTCGGTCATCAATTACCCGGGCGAGATTGATGTCGTAAGTCCCCATCACAGAATCGGGCAACACCCGGACACGCGGAACACTACCAAGCCGCTCAATTATAGTTGAAGCGAGTATTACGCTTCTCGTTTCAATCTCCAGAGAGACCGCGTAGTGTAGCATCCCGGGGATTTGGATGACGCTTTCCACCACGATTTCCATTTCTGGAAAAAGTTGTTTCAGTTCATCTTCCATTCTCGGAATGTAAGCATCCGCGATCCTGAAGGTGTTGACCCGCTCGGTGACGAGGAAATCGCTTTCCCGCCCATCGTACTGCATGACTAGATGAATTCGAACAGATCTAGCGACGTCTCTGAGGGCGGCGAGCACCGGAACCACACCGGAGAGGAAACAGCCTCCCTGACGGAATTTGTTGCCTCCTTGCGGCGGAGCTACAAGCGGTGGCGAGATCAATCGCCCGCGAGGATACTCGCCATCTTGCAGTATCACGGCTCCTGGAAACGCTTGGTATTGCTTCTGGAGAGCGTGTCTCATGCCGGGCGCGGCAGCGTCTATGACGATGTCGCACGTCTGCCCTAGGTCAAGTTGCTCAACCGGGTGGAATCTCAGAAAACCCGAACCGCTGTTGAGCCTAGCAATGGTGTCTTCGGGTTCATCAAGATACACCTTCTTCGGAAGGGCACTACGAGCGAGCGGACCGCCGAAGTCGTAACGATCGAGTAGACGCTGGAGGGTCGGATCATACTTGAAAATGCCGACCGCCAACTCCATATCCTTGCTTTGAGCAATAGCAATAGCGAGACGGGAACCAAGCAGGCCGGCTGCTCCACGGATTCCAACCCGAACCTTATCTTCTTCCATTCTCCCCCTCCTTGTTGTTAAAGATCTTCTAGACAAACTAAAACGCCTCAGCTTGTCTAGCCGAGGCGTTTTTCAGTAAAGAGTTAGAGAATGATTTAAGTTGAATTTATATCCAGATTAAAACCGCCTTGGCTAAACAAACTAAAAATGCCGCAAGTAAAGACAAAAGACTCACGGCAATCCGGAGCGATAAGCCACATATTCATTTGGCGGTTATGCTCTTGCATAATAGATAAAACGTTAAAGGATTTAAGAAGTTACGTCAAGCTTTTCTAAAAATGGTTGTGCCCCCCGACTTAAGTCGGGGGGCACGGGGACAGCACGAGGACGGCGGGGAGAGGTTCTTGTTCTGCCCTTGGTCCGACATGACGTCGGACGAGGTGCAATTACCCTTTTAGGGGGCGCTTTCGCCCCACCCTAGCCATCCTCGCTTCCGGCTACTCGGCGAAGGTCTCGTCTAGCAGCTCCTGCAGGATCTGCCTCACGAAAGGCGCGAGCTCTCGCAGGGGGACCTCGATCGCTTGGGCAACGCTTCCGAGGTCGCGCCAGATGCCGTTTCCTCGGAGCTCGATGCCACGCCGGCCGAAGTAGTACTTCAACATCTTGCGAGCGATCTCGCCCCTCCGTAGACGCTCGGCGAGTTCGACGGGATCCATCTTCGGATCGCCATCCTTCATCATGAGGTTCTCACCTCCTTCCTAATGTGCGGTTTGCTACGAAACCCTCGTAGCGGGGACCCCCGAACTATTTCGAGGATATATTCATTATACCAGATTGTACCTTGGTTGTCAATCCGCCACTACCTATACATAGGTGTGGGGATCAACCGCTGATGTTGAATACCTTAAACGCGTTTTTGGTGGTTGTCTCCCCTACTTCTTCGGTGGTTTTCCCTAAAATTTCGGCGAGCTTGGCGGCGGTGTGAATGATAAAGCTCGGTTCGTTTCTTTTGCCGCGGAAAGGAACTGGCGCGACATAAGGAGCATCGGTTTCGAGTAAAATTCGGTCAAGACCGATGTATTTAATCACTTCGTCATAATCTCTCGCAAAAGTAATCACTCCGCCGAAGGAAAAATAAAAACCGAGCTCCATAAGTTGCCTGGCGTCTTCTTTGGTGCCGCTGAAAAAGTGGACTACTCCGGCAGGAGTAGTAAGTATATTGTATTTTGTATTTAGTATCCGAATGAGGTTAGGAAAAGCATTTCGGCAGTGGAGCATTAAGGGTTTGTTAAGTTCGGCAGCGAGTTCGATTTGAGCAATAAAAGCTTTTGCCTGTTCTTCTTTTGTCTCTTCGGTCAAACGATAATAATCCAAACCGCACTCGCCGATGGCTACGACTTTCGAATTTTTACCAAGTTCTTTGTAATAATTGACGTCAAACTCTTCGCCCCGACTCACGAAGCCTTCCTCGCCCGCCGTAGCTTTAGCGAAGGAGGGGCTTAATTCTTTGGTATCGTGATATGACTTCGAAGTATGAATGGGGTGAAGGCCAATTGTGGCGTAAACACCTTTTTCATATTTTTCAGCCATTTCAACTGCCGCTTTCGAAGTGTCTTTTTGAGTGCCAACATTAATAAACCAAATGTCATTAGCTAAGGCGCGATCAATTACTTCTTTCGCATCCTCATTAAAGGCCGCGAATTGAACGTGAGTGTGAACATCTATCAATCGAGGCATAGACTAATCAAGCCTTAGGAAAAGTGGTTTTTCCGGAGCTTTATTTTGCTGAATTAATTCCTGAATTTTCAAACTCGTTTCCGGCATCAAAGGCTCGAGACTGATGGCCAAATACCAAAGTTTGAGCACTAAATCGGCAATAATTTTTCGAGCCTTTTTAGGGTCACTTTCAATTAAGTTAAAAGGTTTTTCAGCCTGAATCTCAGCATCAAGCCTGCTGATTTCAACCCAAAGATTGTCAGCCACCCCATTGAATTCGTAGTTTTCAAGTTCTTTAAAAGTCTCTTGAAATTCACGGCCATAAATCACTCCTTCGGATTTAGGCAGCTCCACATCTAAATCAAGGCTTGAAGCCATTTTCATAATCCGGCTTACCAGATTACCAAGGCCATTCGCTAAATGAGCATTATAAGCTTCGCGAATGGTGTCTTCAGTCACATCGCTGTCTTCAAACGGATTAACGTGGCGGAGAAGATAATACCTGATGCTATCCGTCCCGTATTTTTTAACTATTTCAATCGGGTCAATGACATTGCCCAAGCTCTTGCTCATTTTTTGGCCGTGGCTTGTGATAAAACCTTCGATATAAATTTGGCGGGATGTCGGCAAACCGGCTGACATTAACATCGCCTGCCACATAGCTGATTGCTGGCGCAGATTATCTTTGCCGGCAATTTGAATCGCGTTCGGGTTCTCCTTAGTTCCCCAAAACTCTTCGAACTTTTTTTCGTCTTCAGGCCAACCAAGGGCGGAAATATAGTTAACCAGGGCATCAAACCAGACGTACATCACGTGCTTGTCATCCCCAGGCACCGAAATCCCCCACGGCATTTTTTCTTTCAAACGGGAAATACTAAAATCTTGCAAACCAGCCTCGACAAACTTTTTTATCTCGTTCAGCCGAAAAGCTGGAACAACAAAATCCGGATGAGATTCATAAAAATCAAGAAGTTTATCTTGATATCTACTGAATTTAAAAAAGTAGTTTTCCTCGTCAATCAGTTCGATCTCCGCTTGCGGATGAATTAAACACCGCCCATTCTCAAGTTCAGATTCGGTTTTTTCAAGCTCGCACTCAACGCAGTACTTAATCTGGTACAGCTTTTTATAAATATCGCCGTTTTTATCACAGCGCTGCCAAAATTCCTGGGCCGCCATAACGTGATGAGGATCAGTCGTCCGAATAAAGTTGTCATAACTTAAATCAAGCGCCTGTTTAAGCTGGTCAAACTTGGCCGCGTACTCGTCAGCATAAGCCTGGGGGTCTTTCCCCTCTTTCTGGGCGGCGCGGTAGATTTTTAAACCGTGCTCATCCGTGCCGGTATTGAAAAAAACCTCGTCCCCCATGAGGCGGCGCCAGCGAGCCAGCGCATCAGCTCGAACTATTTCAAGGGCAAAACCGATGTGAGGCGGCGCGTTAACATAAGGAAGGGTGGTTGTAATATAAAATTTTCGGGCCATCAAACAGTCAGGCGGGCGCGGCTCCGGCGGGACTTAATCCGCATCCAGTCCTCAACTACTTCTTGAAGAAAAACCGTTACCGGAATGGCGACAAGCATGCCAAGAATGCCGGCGATCTGAACTCCACCGAGAAGGGCAACGAGAATAATAACCGGATGAATACCAAGCGCTCGCCGCATCACTAATGGAACTAAAACCTGGTTTTCAAGCTGCTGAATACCTAAGAAAAGAAGTAGAACATATAAACCGAGACTGACCGAGTCAGCCAGGGCAATGGCAACGGCCAAGGCACCGGCAAAAATCGGACCAACTACTGGCACAAGTTCAAAAAGCGCCGCGATTATTGCCAAAACTAATCTTTGCTCAACGCCTAATATCCAGAGGCCAATGAAAACCATAAAACCGACTACCAAGCTCAAAACAATTTGAGCCTGGAACCAGCGGCCAATTCTTCGCCGGGTGCGACGATAAAGCTGAAGCACCCGATCCTCCATAGTTTCTGGGAAAACCGCTCTTAAAAATTTTTCCACTCCATCCCGACTAACGGTGAGATAAAAGGAAAGGACAAGCACTGCCAAGGCAAAAGCCACACCGCCTAGGAGACGTCCAAGGATAGCGAGAAACGGGACCCCGCCCGAAAGAAGGACGTTAGAAACATTAGTTAGATCCGGGCCAATCAGGTTAATAACTTCAGCCGGAGTTTCAATGCCTAAAAACTGGTTAGCCAAACCGCTAAGATTTTTAAAAAGGCTGTTTAACTCTAAGAGGGCAATTGGGAAAATGGCGTAGACAACGAAAGCTAAAATGGTAAGGAAAATGAGAAAAACAATAATGGTGCCGAGGAGTCTTGGGATGCGCCATTTTTGCATCCGCGCCACAGCTGGTTCAAAAGCCGTGGAAATAATTAAGGCCAACAGTAAAATAGCGACTGTTTCCCTGGTTAAATAGAGAACAATCACAAAACCGGCCATCATCAAAATCCGCCAGAGACTGCCCCAGGAAATCTCAATCAGGGTATGCTGTTTTTCGGCCACGCCTTTATTCTACGCTAATTTCAAAATATCGCGCAATTCAGCCTCTTCTTTAACTGGGCCGATGATAGCTAGGTTGAGTAGCGAGAGCGTCCGAGGTCTCAAGGTTAAGCATTAGATTCCCGACTAAATGATCTTTAGCGTGCTGGAGTTCACCCTCAGAAACAGGTTCACTTATAAATCGCCTATATTCTCCAAGAATAGCCTGAATAACTTCATTGGTTCGCCGTCCATCAACCCCGGCTCGAGCATTTAAATAGCCGTGATCAATATAAAGAATGGGATCAGCGCCAACGTAGTAAGCTGCGCCCATTTCACCCCTGATCTTCTGAAAAAGCCGCGAACTCATTCCCCCTCCCAGAATATCGGCGAGGACCATTAGAGTATAGCGGCGGGGATCTAAGAAATCGAAAGTTCTGAATCCCAGTAGGAGGTGAGTCTGGTCTGTCTCTTTAAATCTTAAAAGAATATTGGGCTTATCTTGTTTCTCTTCTATCTTGCTCTTATTCGCCTTAGGACCAGCGGGGATACCGGCGAAAGCTGACTTAATTAAGTCGATCGTTTTTGATTCCTCAATAGCGCCGGCGGCCACAATAACCGTAGATGAAGCTACATAATTTTCATCGCGATATTTAATAAAATCTTCTCTCTTAAGATTTCTAATTATCTCCTTTCGACCAGCCACATCCCAACCAGCCGGCTGATCGCCGTAAAGCAACTCAGTGAACAAATCGTGTATCTTCTTCATCGGGATATCCTCCTCCATATTCATTTCTTCGATGATAACCCCCCTCTCTTTCTCGATTTCAGCCGGATCAAAGATTGGATTCAGATACATATCCGAAACAATATCTAAGATCCTATCAAAGTGTTTTTTATCTGCTTTAGCAAAATAGCCAGTTAATTCGTGCGCAGTAAATGCATTATAAGCAGCGCCGATACTATCAAGTTCTTTTGAAATATCAATCGCCTTCGGCCTCTTTTTAGTTCCTTTAAAACAAAGATGTTCTAGGAAATGAGAAAGGCCGTTTATCTCTTTAGTTTCGTATTCGGAGCCGGCCTCGACTAAAACGAGAATGGTGGCAGCCAGATTTCCAGGCTGAGGAACAGTAATAATCCGGAGCCCGTTATCTAGAACAGTCTTTGTATATTTCATAACTTCCCTTTTAAGTAGTCGGCTAGTTCTTCGATTTTTACTCTTTCCTGATTCATGCTGTCCCGGTCGCGGACCGTTACCGTCTGGTCCTCAAGCGACTGGAAGTCGACCGTGACGCAATAAGGCGTGCCGATTTCATCCTGGGCATAATAACGCTTGCCAATATTACCCCGATCATCCCACGCCGTCATATAACGAGAACGGGACTCGTTATAGATTTGGCGGGCGAGGTCTACGAGTTCTGGCTTATTAGCCAAAAGGGGGAACACAGCCACTTTGTAGGGCGCAAGTTCCGGTTTTAAGCGTAAAACTATTCTTTCCGGATCACTATCGTCATAGGCCTCGGCGAGAACAGCCAAGACGGTCCGATCCACTCCCCAGGTCGGCTCAATCACATGCGGCCAGAATTCTTCGTTAGTTTCCGGATCGCGATATTTCAGATTTTCTCCCGAAAATTTTTCGTGGTTTTTTAAATCAAAATCAGTCCGATAAGCCAAACCGTATAGCTCTTTTTGGCCAAAAGGAAAATCGTATTCAAAATCAATAGTTCGCTTTGAATAATGAGCCCGATCACTTTCCGAAATCTCATGTTCGTGGACTTTCTGAAGATCAATGCCTAAATCTTTAATCCAGGCGAGCATCTCCTTCCGCCATTCCTCAAACCACCTTTCCCATTCTTTCTCCTGAACAAAGTATTCGATTTCCATCATCTCAAATTCCCTTAAGCGAAAGATAAAGTTACCGGGTGTAATTTCGTTTCTAAAAGCCCGACCGATTTGGGCAATACCAAAAGGCAAACTAACCCGAGTTGAATCAAGCACATTTTTAAAATCAACAAACATTCCCTGAGCTGTTTCAGGCCGGAAGTAAACAATATTTGCGCTCTCTTCGGCCGGGCCCATAAAAGATTTAAACATTAAGTTAAACTGCTTGGCTTCACTAAAATCTTCGCCGCCGCAATTCGGACATTTTAATGTATCGTTTTCGTCTTCACGAAAACGAGTGTGGCATTTTTTACACTCAACTAAGGGGTCGGAAAATTCTTTCAAATGACCGCTCGCTTCCCAAACTTTGGGGTTCATAATCAGGGTTGAATCAAGGCCGACGATGTCATCCCGACGGTGGACAAACCGCTCCCACCAAAGGTTTTTGATATTATTTTTAAGTTCAACCCCCAAAGGGCCGTAGTCATAGCTATTAGCCAGACCCCCGTAGATTTCCGAACTCGGGAAGATAAAGCCTCTTCGTTTAGCTAGGGAAATGATTTTCTCCATCATGGTATAACTGTGCCGTCGCCTTCTTTAACTGTTGAGTCGGCCGGGAGGCGGGTATTAACCGGTTCGGCCGTGGCTCGAATCTCCTCGCCAGTCCACTCGTCTCTCGCGCTCACTCTAGTCTCCCCAATAAGCGGCAGATACTGGCCGATCCGATTGCTCCTTGGGATCGCCTCAACCTGGAAAACGGCTTCTGGCTTCTCGCCTAAGACTCCTAGAGTAGCAGAGATATTGCCTGGCCGCCAAATAACTTCACCTGATTTTTCATCAAATTCCGGCAAACTCTCGACATTGCTTTTTACCTTACCTGTAAAACTAACGCCCTCCTCAAGCCTGGCTCTTACCTCAACGCCGGTTAAATCAGTGGTGAAGTTCGTAAGCTGCCAATGAATAGTGAAATCAGTTGGCGCGCCCACTTTCGGCGGCAAAGGCCCCTGGTTAATAATAAAGGTTCCGGCGTCTCTAAAATAGGCCAGGGCCTCAACCCGAATCTCGCCCCGGATTTTTGTCTCAAGCGTTTTAGAATTTACGGTTTTACTAATTGCCACAGGATAAGGCACGGTTGGCGATTCAATCTCGGCTTTGACTCTCAAGGAAAAATTCTTATCGCTTAGTTTGATAATTGAATAATTTTCTTTAGTTTTTATTAAGAATCCGAATTGGCCGGTCTCGTTAGGGCTAAACTCTTCAAGCTCAGAAAATCTTGAAGAATCCCAAACCAAGGTATTTGTTCCGCGGATAAACCTGGCGTCACTGACCAAAGTATTAAAATCAAACATTTCGCCAGTAAGCGAGGCTCGAACGACAACATCTTTTAGGGTTGTGTCGGTGTTGTTACGGAAAGTAACGAGATATTTTAATTCTTCGCCCCGGCCGACTGACTCTCTTGGATTTTCAAGCTCCAAATTTAAGGAGAGCGGCGAAGTGTTAAGACTGACCAATTTCTCCGATTTTAAGAGAGTATGTTCTTCGCCAAAAAGATTCATGCCAACCCGGCCGGTTAAAGTAAAAACTGAGCCGTCCTCGAGATCAGCCTTGCCCCGAATCACTAATCTGTCTTCGCGCTCGAACTCGTCCAGAGACCAACCATTATCCCCAATATCCGGGGCCTGATCCGTTTCAACGAGAGTAAATCCTCGCGGATAATCCAAGTAAAAATTCCAGTCCTCAAGAGACTCAAGGTCTTCTCCCCTTTTTAAAATAACCGTGCTTTCGAATTCTTCGCCTCGGTAGACAGACTCTGGCGCCTCAAGCCTGAGTTCAAACTCCGGCCTTTTGACTGCTAGTTCGGTTTCAATTCTTTTTTCAAAAGTGGCAGATATGCCGCTGGGCGAGTAAAAAAGAGTGGCCCTAAGGTCGTAGCGGAGATCAAGATCTCCCTCGGCCGGAGCGGCTACCACCTTAATACTCTCGCGGTACATTCGGCTCGCGCCAATATCGCCGATTTCTCTTGTTACGGTTCTATCTTCGGGCGCATCAACTAAATACAAATTGTCGGGCAGATAAACCGTTACCCTCGCCTCTCTTAGGGCTCGCGTTCGATGATTGACTAATCTCATTTCTAAATCAAAAGGGATGCCGAGTTCGATCTCTTCCTCGCCAGCTTTCGCGATTTGAAGCTCAATTTCTTTTTCGGTCGAAAACTTATAAACGTAAAAGCCGGCGCCCGATAGAACGAGAAGGGCGACAATAACCGCGATTACTTTATTTCTTTTTGAAGCGAAAGACAGCATTCTCTTTTCCTAACGAACCGGCGAGCCTAGCGTAGCAAGACTCACATAAAAATATTACATCCGGAGTGATAAAATAAACAATTTGCCCCGAACCGCAGTTAACACAGAGGCTCTCGTCACTATAAAAACCAAGCACGGTTAAGGTTTTTTCATAAGTTCCCTCATCAAGTTCGCCTTGATGCGCCGCCTCTTTCACTAGTTGCCAAAGGGGGTAGTCCGGTTCGGCCCAGGGAGTAACTTGATTTAGGAAATCTAAAAAGCGAAGGAAATCCGCGCTCTTATTCTTCGGCCGCTCGCCCAGGACATCAGCTAGCTGAAGCCGATTCTTCTCTACCAATCTCGCCCGAACTAGGTTCCCGGGCAAAAGATGGGGCGAAAGTTTTGAGAGCGGCCTGCGACTACTCTTTACGAAAGCTTCAACTTTGCCAAGGTCTTTGGTGAAAAGGGTAACAAGCTCGTCAAACTCGGCTTGGGGTCGCCGGCCAAGCACCAAGGCTTCAGTATAATGCTCGATCACTGGTCTTATTTTACCATTATTTAAGCCATTTTTAGCCTGCTTTAGCTGGCGAGGCAGGCCTCTTTGACTTATCCACTAGGGGTTGAAAAAAGAGGCTAAATCTGCTAGACTAATATAAGCGGTAAGGCTCCCATAAAGGGAGTTTTTTACTGCCTACCATGAGTAGATACCTCATCTCGGCGCTTCTACTTATCAGTCTGGGAACCTTGAAAATGGGAATAATCGGTGGGGCAAGCGGTTCGGCTGCAAGTCCCGAAGACGGCGAATCAAGCGAGACTTCAAGCGCTCTTCTTAACCAGGCTCCAATTGTGGAAGAGAAGTCCGATGACTCGAAGCAAATCGTTGTGGTTACTGTCACCGGTTATTCGAGTAGTGTTGAAGAAACGGATGATACGCCGTTCACTACCGCATTAGGAACAAAGGTCCGGCCCGGAGTCGCAGCTGCTAATTGGCTGCCGCTCGGTGCCGAAATTAAGATGCCCGATCTCTTCGGTGATCAGGTATTCGTAATTGAAGATAGAATGAACCGAAGGCATCCTAATCGAGTAGATATTTGGTTTCCAACTGCGAATGAAGCGTTGCGGTTCGGTATCAGAGAGACCCGAATCGAAATCTTATAAGCAAAACCCGCCCTCCGGCGGGTTTTGCCTTACTGACTGAAAATAGGACGGCGCCAGAGGACTCTGTGCCGTCCCCTAGCGCCTGAGGAACGATGAGCTGCCGGCGGGTAAGCCCACTCGATCGGCGAGTAGGGCCTCGCCATATCTCTGAACCATAGCTTCGATTTCGGCTCTGAACGGCATTGCCATTAACGGAATATCGATACAGAGCCTCGCTATCGAAGCTTTAAGGCTTAGAGATTGCTCCAGGGTCAAAAGGACTGACACCGTGGAGCCCAGAAGAGAGAACCTCCCCAACCCGAGCCTGAAGCTGACTTCGATCTGGTCGCCATCCCACTCCTCCCGGGGCCGGCTAATCCGGAACCGGAATGGAAGACGCGCCAGTTCTTCTCCCAACCTAGAGACGAGGGTTCGGATGTCGGCGTTACCGCTTCCCTCTGCGCCGCCAGCAAACTGCGCCCTCAACTCATTAAGGATAAGCCTGAGCCGCTCGAGGGCTTGCTCGCGACTGAGATTGTGCGGAACGATTATGTCGACCTTCGCCGCCATTTTGGCCTCCGCTTCCTAGTTCTGGCCGTTCTGGCCGCCGGCCGAACGTCGCGGCCCCACTGAATTAGGGCTATCGCGAGGACAGCAACTACGAAGACCGCGATGCTGATGACTAACGCCCCATCTGACATGGTTCCCCCTTTTTCAGAGAATCAAGGATCGGAATACTGTCTAATTTAATACTAATTGATATAATCAATAAAAACGAGGTGGGTAAATCGCTTAAAATTCTTTTCATCACTAATGGCATTTTTGTTTTTGCCGCCGCGCTTCTCGGGCCGCTCTACGCTATCTATGTTTGGGGGATAAATAAGGCATTGCTTTCGGTCAGCTTCTCCTGGTTCGCCTTTCTCGCCTCGAGTATTATTTTTACTTACCTTGTTTCACTCTGGGGCGACAAGATAAAAGAGACCGAGTATCTGCTTCTTTTGAGTTATTTAATTAGGGCGGTCGCTTGGTTTCTTTTCATTTTCGCTGCCTCTATCCCAGCCGTAATAGGGATTCAGGTAATCTTGGGTGTTGGCGAAGCCCTAGGCGCTCCCTCTTTTGGAACTATCCTCGCAGAGCACCTGCCCCAAGGCCGTTATGTTAGGGCTTATTCTGATTATCAAATGATTAATTTGCTCGTCAGCGCGGTTGGAGTCCTACTCGGCGGAGTGATTGTTTCCCAATTCGGTTTTAATACCCTTTTTGTCAGTATGTCTATTTTGGCCCTGGCAGCTACTTTTATCACTGCCATCCAACCAAGGGAATTGCTCTAAGTTTTTATTCTGTGTATCTCTATACAACCACGCTCGAACCTATTTTAGCAAGTACAAATTTTGTTTATTTTGCGAGCCGTTAAATAAATCGCAATAAGCATAAGCAGGGTTATGATAACAATAAAATACCAGCGATAACTCAGAACAAAGACAACGCCACCGAATCCTATGCCGAAAAACGCAAAGAGCGGTGCGAGACAAGAAGCGCAAAAGGCAGTTCCGGCAATGCCAGCAAAAAGAGCACCCAATCCTCCGCCAATTGCCGTGCTCGCGCTCCCGATCCTTTTTATTTCGCGCATAACGTATGTCTGCATGACTATAAAAAGCGAGGGAAGAGATGAAAGAAGAATAAGCACTAGATAATCACGGGAGGTGAAAATATCAAGCTGTATCGCTAGTGTATTGCCCGGCACTGCCCACACGGGGATGAGAACAAAGAGGATAAACATCACCAGAAACAAGCCGAAAAAGAGAAGAATGTAATTTGGTCTTTTGAGCGGCTCGCGAATACCGAACCACAAAGTATTTAATATGCGTCTCATATTTTTTAGATACAGCTTTTTTAGATACAGCAGCTTAATTTGCTTATATCTTTTGTGAATGACAGCGCAATAATTTTTATTGCCTCAGAAAGCGTCGGGAACATTGGCAGAGAATTCACCACATCGTCAATCGTGTTTTTGTTTTTGATGAGCATCATTGCTTCGGCGATGAGTTCCCCCGCGTTTGGCGCGAGAATATGTACGCCCAAGATTTGTTTTGTTTGCGGATGAATTGCCATTTTTATCATTCCCTCGGTGCGGCGCATAATGATCGCTTTCGGCACATGTTCAAACGAAACCGTGCGGCAGGCGCAAACGCCCATTTGCTTCATCTGTTCGTCTTCGGTGAAGCCCACACCGGCAAGCTGGGGATCGGTGAAGATTGTGTACGGCACAGCATTGTAATCAATGGAAAGCGTTGTGCCTTTAAGTGCGTTTTCTGCAGCAAGCGTGCCTTCGCGTCCGGCAGTCGGCTCAAGACGTAGAGGGCCATTCGTAACATCGCCGACCGCAAAAATATTTGGATTTGAAGTTTTGAAATGTTGGTTGACAATAATCGCTTGCCGCTTGTCAATCTCAACACCGACAGCATCAAGACCAAGCCCTTGCGTGTTGGGTGTTTTGCCTGCCGCCAAAAGTATCTCGTCCGCGGCCGTTTCCTCTTGCGCGCCGTTTATGGTGTATAAGATAACTTTTTTATTATTCTCTTTGCGCGCGTTTTTTACCTCAACATTGGTCTTAATAGTAATTTCTTCTTTTGAAAGTATTTCGGCAAGACGATTGGTGAGCTCTTTTTCGGAATGTGGAAAAATTGAATCGCCGCGCTGTAAAATAGTTACTTTCGTGCCAAAACGGCTGAACATTTGAGCAAACTCTAAACCAAGAGGCCCTGCGCCGACAACCGCCAGTTCTTCCGGCTGTTTTGGCATTTTAAGAGCTTCGATATGGGTAATAAAACCAGCCTCACGTATTCCCTCAATCGGCGGAACATTAGCAGTAGAGCCGGCCGCTATGATGAATTTTGCCGCGCTCAATCTTTCGCCATTCACTTCCACTTCGTACTTTCTCGTATTTCTCTTGACGCAAATTTTCAACGAGCGAGAGCTCATCTTGTACCACTTTTTGAAAATCAAAGTTTTTTACTTCAACCTCAATGCCGGGAACGCCGTGATGTTTAGCGTGGTGCAAAACTTCGCCAGCATAAAGAAGCGTTTTTGACGGCACGCAACCCACATTGACGCAGGTGCCGCCGAGCGGAAGACCGGCGTTGACCATCGCAGTCTTTGCTTTTAATTCGTTGGCACGAATGGCGGCGGCAAATGCTCCAGCTCCGCCGCCGATGATGATAAGGTCAAATGTTTTCATAGTTTTAATAATCGCCCTTTTACAATCTTCGTAAGCGGCGATTGTTTAAGTTGATAATAAACGTGGCGGAAATCCCTTCGGTCTTCCACAATGTCTGCCTCTTTGAGCTTTCGGAGCGTGTGCGAGACGGCGGAAATGGAAACGCCGATAATCTCCGCTATTTCGCCAACGGATAGTTCTTTGTGGCGGCAGAGAAGATAGCAGACTTTGAGCCGTGTGGGATCGCCGACCACGTTAAATTCCTCGGCGCACCGGACAATTTCTGCTTCATTTTGAAGTTCTTTTTGGAGTTGTTTAGTTTTCTTCGTTTGCATAGCTATTCAAATGATAGCACAAACAGAAAATCTGCACAATAAAAATTTTTTGATGGCGACGAAAAATTTCTGGCCTCCCGCGAGGACGCGGCGGAAAGGAAACTCAAAGGGGAAATTCCGACAAAGTTAGTTTTGGTGCCCAGGGCGGGACTCGAACCCGCACGGCCTTGCGGCCACTAGCCCCTCGAACTAGCGCGTATCTCCAGTTTCGCCACCTGGGCGTTATGAGTTTCGTTTATTCTAAAGATTTTCTCTCCTTTAGTAAACTTCCTCGTTAAATAGGTGATACTTTCACCATGATACATCTTATTCCATATAATGGATGTTTCTGCCTTCGCGAATCTCAGATGCAGGACGCCTCTTCCGCCTTTACCGATTTTCCCCCTCACCGACACTAAGCGGTTAAGCGTCTTCTGTAGCCAAACAAGGAAGACAAGACTTGCTGAAGCAAAAGTTAAATAAAACATATAGCTACTTTTCCAACGCGGATCCCAGTAAGCGTATATAGTTCCGTCGCCGTCAAAACATCCACGCAGGAAGTCGAAGAAAAATTTATCAGGGATTCTCAATGACCCGATAATCTTGGACTTATTGGGCATCAAACCAATTCCCGTTAACCATCTATAAAATAAGATGTCTCCAAACTGCACTCGAAAAAATCTTTTATCCGCACTACTTCCACTCGCCTTCCTTCCAATTTTAGATTCTAAGCCTAAACATTCCCTGAAATTCATAACCTGCTCTAAATCTTTCGAGCTTAAATCTATATGCCTCCCGTCTTTCGAAAGGGAACCGTCAGCGGTTAGAAGTCCGATAGCGTAAGCTAAATTAGGAGACCACTTGATTTTTACATTGCCTTGTGGCTTGGCGCCCCTGCTCATGCCTCAATTATATAGCGTCTACCTATTTATTAGAAGTATATAACTGTGCCCGAAACAGAACTCGGAGTTTATACCCCGAGTTTTTGTCTAATCTTCTTCTCGGAAAGATTGCGAAGATAATAAAGCTTAGCCCGCCTCACTTTTCGCCGCGGCTTGGCTAAAATCTCAACTTTTTTAATATTTGGCGAATGAATCGGATAAACTTTCTCAACCCCAACGTCGGCCAGTTTAGCTCGAACCGTAAAAGTAGCGCCGGCCTGCTTGCCGTGTTTCCGGGCGAGAACCAATCCCTCAAATCGGCCCCCTTTTTCATGGACTCTGACCTTAGTACCAGGCCGAATCTCCTTTAAAATCTCTTCGCTAATCACAGAGATGAGTCTAGGGGCTTTTAATCCCCGGGTCAAGATAGCGGATAATTTTTCTCATATCCTCTGGCAAATTAGCCGCGAGCCTTAAGCGATGGCCAACCTCGGGTGTAAATTCAAGCGAATAAGCATGAAGCATTTGGCGCTTGGCTCCTCGCGGCACCGCAATTTTCTTCGGGCCGTAAATTCGATCCCCCACTACGGCATGCCCTAAAGATGCAAGGTGCACCCTGATCTGATGAGTCCGGCCGGTTCGGGGGGAAAGCTCGAGCAGGCTAAAATCCCTGAATCTTTTTAAAACTTTGTATTCAGTTATGGCTTCTCTTGGCCCTCTTCCCCTGAAAGCGGTTCGCTTAATCGTCCCCGGCTTCAAGCTAATCGGCTGATCAATCTCTCCTTTGTCCAACTTCACTCGGCCGTGAACTAGGGCTAAATAGGTTTTTTTAATCTCGTGATTTTGAAAAAGTTGTTTTAGATAATCAAAAGTCTTTTGGTTCCGGGCGACTAAAATAATGCCCGACGTGTCTCTATCGAGCCGGTGAACAATTCCTGGCCTTAGCTCGATCTCATCACCGACTTTTTTAATTTCCGGAAATCGTTTAATAATCCAGTCGGCTAAAGTTGGCTCGTTGGTTTTCCCGGCTCGATGAACAAGTAATCCAGCTGGTTTATCCAGAGCAATAAAATTTGGGTCTTTGTAAATAAGACGGGGGGTAAGAGAGGTGAACATTTGGTGGGCAATGCTGGGATCGAACCAGCGACCTCTTCCGTGTCGAGGAAGCGTTCTACCACTGAACTAATTGCCCGACGAGAGTACTTTACTCATAGCCTGGGAAGTAATCAAGTTTAATGTGTTCGTTAGGAACGCCCATATCAAGAAGCGTTTTTTCGTAAACTTCCACCATCGGCTCTGGACCGGAGAGGTAAAAGATTGGTTTCTGGAGATCGGGCGCTGATTGGCGAATATCCTCTTCTTCAATCTGCTCCGGACTTATAAAATACTTGACTTTGAATTCGGGGTGAGATTTAGCTAGCCGATCGAGCTCCGGCTTAAAAACAAAATCCTGATCGCCATTCATATAAAGCAGGGTAATATTTAGCGGTTCGCCGCGATGCTCAAGATCAAGCAGGATGGCTCGATATGGCGTAATCCCTACGCCGCCGGCAATAAAAATATGATTCTCAACTGGATTATCAACAGTAAAATCGCCTTTCGGACCTTCGGCTTCAATCACGCTGCCGATTGGTAAATCGAAAAGCGCTTGTTTAAAGGTAGAAGACTCGGGAGCGAGTCTAGTAGTTAGGCGAACTACGCCTTCATGCGGGACGCTTGAAATCGTAAACCAGCGATAAGTTCTTCGATCGTCCGGATTATCGTGGGGCAAAGTATAGCGGAGAAACTGGCCCGGTTGCCACGAGGTCAAACCCTCAATTTCAAAAAAGAAAGAAAATGTATTCGGCGCCTCTTCGAATTTTCGAGTAAGAGTGGGGTTAAATTTCATTGGTGGGCACACCAGGGATCGAACCTGGGACCTCTGTCTTATCAGGACAGCGTTCTACCACTGAACTATGTGCCCTTAATCTTAAATTCACCTACAATCCCAAATTATCGAATTCTTCTAAATTAAATTTTAATTCGCTGTTGCCGGCTGGCTCGGGTGAAAAGGCTTTAAAAACATTATTAGCCAGGAAGCTGAAGGCGTAAATCGCCAGGCTGACGAGAAGCGCAAAAAGGATAAACCCGGCGACGAGAAGCATTCTCTCCTGGTTTATTTTTTTAAAGATCTTCTTTTTAATCACTGAAGAAAATTTCTCCCTTAAGGGTAGCGTTATAACGATTATTACCCTCGGCAATAATATCAAAGCTAACGAGATTGGCAAGGTAGTCTAACTCCTCGAGGCCCTGAATAAACTCGAGTATCCCAGGATAGCCGCCCTGAACCGTGCCAGTGAAATCGGCCCTCCCCGGTTTACCCGACTCTCCCTTTTCTTCGCCGCCGAAACTAAAAGAAAGACCAAGATTATTACTAGAGGCCAGCGACTGAAGATCATCCGAGAAAGTGAAAAGCTCGTCTCTTTTTGGAAAAAAGTCGCGGAGACTGGCTAGTCTCGGTTCAGCTAATTTAGCCTCTTCCCTTAGTCTGCTTAACTCATTAATTTCTCTTAATCGAA
>JACOXB010000014.1 GCA_016176505.1 Candidatus Colwelliibacteriota bacterium
CGGCGCTTGATCCGGCGGTTAATGGCTTATGAAATAAAATATGATGTCCATCCGGATTTATTTGTGGCTGCGATACCGGTTATCAAAGATAAGTTCAGCGATTTTTATCCTGAACTTAAAGATGATGAAAGAATCGAAACAGTGATTGATGAGGAGAAAACCAAATTTAAAATCGCAATTGCTCGGGGAGTTAAAGAGCTTAGCCGCTACGAAAAATTAAACGGCCTTGATGCTTTTCGGCTTTACGAAAGCTACGGTCTGCCTTTCGAAGTCATTAAAGAGCTTTCACCCGAATCAGCTACCCGGAATTTAAAACAGGAAGATTTTGACAAAGCCTTTTTTGAACATCAAGAAAAATCGCGAGCGGGGCGGGAAAAGAAATTCGGCGGCCATGGATTAATTCTTGACACCGGTGAGCTAAAAGCAACGAGCGAAGAAGAATTAGAAAAGGTAACTAGGCTTCACACGGCCACGCATTTACTCCAATCTGCCCTGCGGCAAGTTTTGGGCGATGAGGTGACGCAGATGGGCTCGGATATTACGGCCGAGCGAACCCGGTTTGATTTCACTTTTCCGAGAAAGTTAACTCCAGATGAAATTAAGCAAGTCGAGGATGCGGTAAATAAGGTGATCAAAGAAAATCTGTTGGTTAATTCAGTTACGCTTTCGCTTGAAGAGGCTAAAGCAAGCGGCGCCTTATATATGGAGCGAGCTCATTATCCGGAAGAGGCTAAGGTTTACTATGTTGGTAAGAGTCCTCGTGAAGCATTCTCAAAAGAGATTTGCGGGGGACCGCATGTCAAAAGAACCGGTGAGGTTGGAAAGTTTATTATTACTAAAGAGGAAGCGGTCTCGGCTGGCGTGAGGCGCATCAGAGCCGAAATCAATTAAAATTTGTGGTAAAATCAATTTGTGACTGCCTTAGATAAGCTCAACCCCTTTACTAAAAAAGCCTCCCTGGAACCGCAAATCATTGATTTAGACGCTAAATCAGCCGTCACTATTTTTACCGCTATTGCCATCCCCCGAGATAATCCTAAAGAGGTTATGGGTGCGGTTGATCTTGAAAATTATATCTCCCAGGCTATTTGGAAGCTTTTTGACCGCTGCCGCAGGGAAGCAGCCGAAAGGCTCGAAGTGGATGAGGTTGATCTTTTGCTCACTGATGCCCGAATTATGCGGGTTAAAGTTGATGGCGAGGAGGTGATCAACCCTCACGGTTTTCTAGGCCGGGAATTGGAACTCTTGATCGCCCTCACTATGGTAAGGCGCGAGAAGTTCGAAGAAGGGGCTACGCCTTTTGAAGGCGGCAGTCTGCGGGCCTATCTCCTGGCTCGGCGCGAGAATCTGGATCAGGCGATTTATGTCGGGCTTGATCGGAAAAACACCACTATTTACGGCATAACCCGCGAGAAAATCGCTTATCTTTCTGAGTTCGACTGGGGGATTAATAATATTGAAACTGCGATTGCGAATGAGTTTGAGTTAACCCCCGACATTGCTGCCGCCCTTTATCTGCGCTATGCCGCCGGGACGCTATCGGCCCGGTTTAATAAAAAAATGGAGCAAATTTTTTACGCTTCATTTAATACTCTGATCAACGGGCTTGTGATGAGTATTAAAAACTTCTTCGGCCTGCACGAAGATAAACTGCCGCCTATTTATCTTTATAGTCCTTTTCCGGTGCCGCTGAGCGTTTACCGAAAAAGATTCACTTTTGATGGGAAAACAATAAGATTAATCAAACCGGCGGCTCTCGATCTTAATGAATTTCTCCGCGAAGAAGCTAATGAGATCTACCGCGAGTTGAATCAGCTTGCGAAACGTCGCATTAAATGGCTGATGCCCACCGAATAATTTCTACTGCCCGATGAATCACCGGCTCTACGTTAATAAATCTGACAAGGCGACCTCGGTCATCAGTAAGGTAATTAAGTCAGCTTCAGAAGAAGTTCTTCTTTATATTCCTCGCCAAACTGAGTTTGCCAGTTCCCGTAATAATTTTGCCCTCTTAAAGCGGGAGGCGGAGACAGCCGGGAAGAAAGTCTCAATCGAATCAGTTGACGACGATGTGCTTGAGCTTGCGACTACGGCCGGACTCGTGGCCATGAACCCCTTTTTAGGCAGGCGGAGAAGAACTGAAGACGAAGAGGAACGAGAAGCAGAACCTGAAATCAGCGAAGAAGCGCCACCGCCATCGAGTCCTAAGCGCTTTGTTATTGCTCTTACAATTACTGTTTTTCTCGCTGCCGGTCTTACTTTTGCTGCGACTAATCTTGCCCGCGCCAATATTAAATTGGTTTTTGAAAAACTGGATTGGGATTTTGTCGGCACCTTAAATGTGGCCGCCGGCACCCGGGAATCGAGTTTTTCCGGCAGTCAAATTAACTTAAGAGGCGCGAGGTTCACGGAAAAGAAAAACCTGACCAAGAGCTATCCAGCCCACGGCACGGGTTTTATCGAAAGGAAAGCCAAGGGTCGAGTCACAATTTACAATGCTTATGACGCCCAGCCCCAGACACTTGTGGTTACCACCAGGCTTGAGGCGCCTGACGGCCGAATTTACCGGATTGATAATGAAGTGACCGTCCCAGGAGCTAAGGTGATTGGGGGGGAGATCACGCCAGTGGGGATTGAAGTCTCGGTTACGGCTGATAAGGCTGGTCCGGAATCCAACTTAACCGAAGCCACTACTTTTCGGATACCGGGTTTCGAAGGCTCGCCCAGATACAATGGTTTCTATGCCGAGAGTAAAGGCTCGATTACTGGAGGCGCGATTGGCGATATGAAATCACCCACTGACGAAGATATTCGGTTAGCGAAGGTTGATGCCGCTCGAGCGCTTGAGGAAGCCACCCGGAGCCAGGTTTTAGTTAATTTGCCGCCTGAAGTGAAGATTCTTGACGGCGCTTACGAGTTTGCCCTGACCGATGAAACCGTGGATGAAACCGTTGATGCTTCAGGAAATTTTTCCGTTACAGTCTATGGCGAGGGTCGGGTAATCGGTTTTAGAGAACCGGAAATATTTGAGGCGGTTGGTAAAAAACTTGAAGCTGATCAGGGTTTCGAATTGGCGCCAAAAGATTATAAAGTTGAGTATTCAAACGTGAGCGTTGATTTTGAAAACAATGTTTTGACCGCCGCCGTAAGTATTGATTCGGTCTGGACTCGGCCCTTTGATGCCGAAGCCCTAAAACTCGAGGCCCGGGGCAAGAACGAAACCGACCTTAGGACTTTAATCTTCGGCGTGCCCGGAGTGGAATCGGGCGAGGTTCGGCTCTGGCCTTTTTGGACTAGGCGCGTGCCGGATAATACCGAAAGAATAATCATTGACGTCGAGTAATGAGCATGATAATATTGGGCGGCCCTAGATGGAAGTTCTTGGAGTAATTGTTGAGGCTCTGCCAGGATTTAGCTTTAAGGTAAAACTAGATGATGGGCGGGAAATTATCGCTTATGTCTCTGGTAAGATGCGAATCCGCCGGATTAGAGTCCTCTTAGGCGATCGGGTAAAAATCGAACTACCGGATGCGAAGGCCCAAAGAGGCCGAATTATCTGGCGGTTTTAGGGCCTGCCTGCCGGCAGGCGAGAATCCAACTCCGATGAAGGTAAGAGCTTCAGTTAAGAAAATCTGCAAAGATTGTCAGGTGGTCCGGCGCGAGGGCCGGCTTTATGTCATTTGTAAGCGAAACCCAAAGCATAAACAAAGACAAGGTTAATTATGAGGCTGGTCGGCATAAATATTCCAGACAATAAGAAGGTAGGCATTGCCTTGACCTCAATTTATGGTATCGGTCGAACTGCGGCCGGGAAAATTCTGCTTTTAACTAAGGTGTCTGAGGCAAAAAGAGCTAAGGATTTAACTCCGGATGAAATCGGAAGGCTCAAAGAGGTTATTGAGAAAAATTATAAGGTTGAGGGCGAGTTAAGACAGGTAGTGCGTCAGAATGTAAAGCGCTTAAAGGATATTAAATCTTATCGAGGTATTCGTCATTCAAAGCGTTTGCCGGCCCGAGGTCAGCGAACCAAAACCAATTCGCGCACCATTCGAGGCAACGTCCGCTTAACCGCCGGTAGTGGTAAAAGAAAATTAACTAAGACTTAAAGATGGGGAAGAAAAAAGTAGTTGAAAAGGGGGCGGGTGAAACTGCGGCTACGAGCAAGACTCCGACGCCGACCGTTAGCCGAAGCTCAAAAAAGAAAACCGCGAAAACCGCCGAGATCGGCCGTGTTTACATTAGCTCTTCCTACAATAACACCGTGATCACAGTGACTGACGACAAGGGTGACGTTATGGCTTGGGCTACGGCTGGGGCGCTTGGATTTGCCGGACCTAAAAAAGCCACCCCCTTTGCCGCTTCAAAAGTGGTGGCGGCGATTACGGAAAAGATTGCGAAGACCGGGCCCCAGACAGTTGATGTTTATGTTTCTGGCGTTGGCCCGGGTCGAGATTCAGCCATTCGTTCTCTCGCCAACTACGGTTTTAATATCACCTCGATTAAAGACGTGACGCCAATTCCGCATAACGGACCGAAACCAAAGAAACCAAGAAGAGTTTAAGAAGTGCCAAGAGTTTTAGAAAAAAGAGAAAGAAGCCTGGGGGTTAAGCTTTCGATTAGGGGCGAGCGGGCGAGTTCGCCTAAATCAGCCCTACTTCGGAAACCATATCGGCCGGGTCAGCATGGGAAAAGGTTTAGCCGGAGGCCGAGCGACTACGGCGTCCAGTTAAAGGAAAAGCAGAAGATTCAGGCTTCTTACGGTTTGACCAACAAGCAACTCGCGCGTCTTTTCGAGGAAGCGGCCAAGCGGCCCGAATCAACCGTGCTCGCGATTACCCAGGCCTTAGAGACTAGGTTAGACAACGTAATTACGCGTTTGGGTTTTGCTCCGAGCCGTTCGGTCGCGAGACAGCTCGTTTCCCACGGCCATTTTTTGGTTAACAATAAGAAAATGACTACACCTTCTTATCGGGTTAAAGCCGGGGATGTAATTACAATTAAGCCGACTTCGAAATCAATTGCTTTATTTACCGTCCTCCCGGAAGAATTGAAGAGTTTTGAGGTTCCATCCTGGTTAAGTCTTGATAAGGAGAAACTCGAAGGCAGGGTTGAGTCCTTGCCGCTTGAAGTTAGTTTTCCATTCGATATTAATTTAGTGGTCGATTATTATTCTAGATAAAAAACATGGAACTAATGCATCTTAGCGATACGGTTAAAATCACCAAGGTTTCGGAGACGAAAACAGTCGGCGTTTTTGATATTGAGGGGCTTTATCGGGGTTACGGCATTACGATCGGCAATGCTTTTCGCCGGGTGCTCTTATCATCCCTGCCCGGCGCGGCCATTACCCGTTTTCGGGTCAAAGGCGCTGGCCACCAGTTTACCACCCTCCCGGGAGTGACCGAGGACGTGGTTGAACTCGGCCTTAATCTGCGCCAAGTCCGATTTCGTTTTACAGCCGATGAGCCCCAAACCCTGACTTTAAAAGTGAAAGGCGAAAAAGAAGTAAAAGCCAGCGATATTAAGGAGAGTGCTTTTGCTAAAGTTGAAAATCCTGAAATTCATATCGCCACCCTAAATACTTCGGGAGCTGAACTTGATATGGAGCTCACGGTCGAGAAGGGTCTCGGCTATGAACCAGTTGAAGAGCAGCGGGTTGGCCGCTTGCCTATCGGTACTGTGGCTCTGGATGCGGTTTTTTCACCAGTCAGAAAAGTTAATTTTCGGGTCGAGAACATGCGGGTTGGCGAGCGAACTGACTACAATCGGGTGAAGCTTGAAATTGAGACCGACGGCACGATCTCGCCTTCAAGCGCCTTGCATAAGGCCGCCAATGTCTTGGTTGATCATTTCAAAAAAGCTTCGGAAATCGAAGTGCTTGAAGAGAAAGAATGAGGCATGCAAGGCAGGGCCGGAAGTTTGGCCGAAAAAAAGGACAACGCCGCAGTTTCATCACCGGATTGGTTCACAACCTAATTATGCAGGATAAGATTACAACTACTGAGGCCCGGGCTA
Organism: Candidatus Colwelliibacteriota bacterium; assembly: GCA_016176505.1. Classification (GTDB taxonomy): domain Bacteria; phylum Patescibacteriota; class Minisyncoccia; order UBA6257; family Colwellbacteraceae; genus JACOXB01. The sequence goes on from JACOXB010000014.1 coordinate 6,016, forward strand.
AAGAAATGAAATCCCGGGTTGAGAAGCTGGTTACGATTGCGAGAAAAAACGATTTGGCGGCGCTGCGCTTACTCGAACGGCGGCTGCCGAAGGCCTCGGCTTATCGACTCTATCATGAAGTTGCCCCCCGCTATAAAAATAAGAGGGGCGGGTACGTAAGAGTTAAAAAGATGACAGCCCGGCGAAAGCGCGATAATGCGCCGCAGGCAATAATTGAATTTGTCTAGCATGTCGAAAATTACGATTGACGCTAAAAATCAAACTTTAGGCAGACTCGCGAGCCAAATTGCCTCCTTGCTTCAGGGCAAGGATGATCCTAAATATAACCCGCGTCTTCGAGGCGAAACCGAAGTCGTGGTTAAAAATGTTTCCGGCATTAAACTTACTGGCCGAAAGATGGAGCAAAAAGTTTATTACCGTCACAGCGGCCGCCCGGGCCATCTTAAAAAGACGAAATACAAGGATGTTTTCCCTAAGCGTCCCGACTGGGTTTTAAGAAATGCCGTTAGCCATATGCTGCCCAAGAACAGGCTTCAGAAAGAGCGAATGAAAATGCTTGTGATTGAAAAATGACCGACGCCAAAAACCAAGAAAAATATTTTGAAGGCTTGGGCCGGCGGAAAACCGCCAGAGCGAGAGTCAGGTTTTATCCCGCGGCAGCCAAATCCCAATTTACGGTAAACGAGAAGCCTCATAATCAGTATTTCCCCCTAAAGCGATTAGAGAATCGAGCTTCGGCTCCGTTAAAACTGGTTAGCGATGCGAAATTCGTGATAACCGTAAGGGTTCAAGGCGGTGGGCCCACGGCCCAGGCTGAAGCTATTACGCTTGGGCTTTCCCGGGCTTTGGTAAAATTTCGGCCAGAAATTAAGGCCGAGCTTCGGGCTTTTGGTTTTTTAACTCGCGATTCTCGTATGGTTGAAAGGAAGAAATACGGCCTAAAGAAAGCGCGGCGAGCACCGCAATGGCGAAAACGCTAGTTTTATGGCAGAAGAAGTAAGACAACAAAGAGAAGAAACAATTGTTAAGGCGGTGATTCCGACGGGGACTGCCTTAGCCCTGGTTCATTCTTTTGCCGCTTTTAATAATCTTTACCGCGTTGCTCCCTGGATTGATATTCCACTCCATTTTTGGGGCGGCGCCTTGCTCGCCCTATTTTTTTACTGGTTTTTTTATCGCTTTCGCCATCTTTTAAAAATCGACGAAGCGCCGTTTTTGGTATCGCTGATATTGGTTCTTGGCTGGACTGCTTTAGGCGGAGTGTTCTGGGAATTTGGCGAGTTCATTTATGACAAGAGCTTCACGCTTAAACCGGTTCAGTTTGGTTTGGCTGATACTCTAGGCGATCTATTCTTCGACATCCTCGGCGGACTCACTGTCGCTTTCTTCATTCGACTGCGTTATTATAAAAAAGAAAAAAAAGCATGAGCCGTCCTTATCTCTCGGTTATTATTCCGGCTCGGAATGAGGCCCAGCGGCTTCCCCTTACTTTAATTGATATTGATCGGCACCTTTCAGAGGCCGGTTTTCCTTATGAGATTATCGTGGCTGATAATAACTCAACCGACTCGACGCCGGAAATTGTGGAGCGCTTCAGCCAATTAATTCCGAATCTAAAATTATTGCGGGTAGAGGCCGTTGGTAAGGGCGGCACCGTGAAGGCGGCGATGCTTGAAGCCCAGGGTGAGTATCGGCTTTTTACCGATGCTGATAATTCAACTTCGATTGACCAGTTTCTAAAGATGCAGGTTTATCTTAAGCAGGGCTACGACGTTGTTATCGGTTCTCGAGTCATTAAGGGGGCAAAGATGGCACCGCCTCAGGGAATACTAAAAAGAGTGATGGGCAAGATGGGCAACCTTTTTATCCAGCTCATGGTTTTGCCGGGTTTTTGGGATACTCAATGCGGATTTAAAGTATTTAGCGAAGCGGCAGTCAAGAAAATTTTTCCGATTCAGCGAATCTCTGGCTGGGGATTTGATATTGAGCTTCTGGCTTTGGCGAAGCGCTTTAGTTTTAGAATTAAGGAAATTCCGGTAATTTGGGTTAATGATCCTCATTCTAAAGTGGGCATCATGGGCTACTTCACCACTCTTCTCGACACTGTTAAAATTCGCTGGTGGCTTTGGCGCAACGCCTACGGTTTGAAGGGCTAGGGGCTTTGTGCTAGAATAGCGCCACTTCAAATGAACTATTTTCTGACTCCGAAAAGACTTGAAGAGTTGAAGCAGGAGCTTGAATTGCTGAAAAAAGATAAGCGGCTTGAAATCGCTGATAAACTGCGGCGGGTTAAAGAGCTTGGCGATCTTTCGGAAAATTCTGAATATCTCGAGACCAAAGAAGAGCAGGGCCGGCTCGAGCGGCGAATTGCTGAGCTCGAGGCCATTGTTAAAAACGCCTCTATTATCGAAGGCAAAACCTCGACTAGTGAAGTGGGAATTGGTTCAACCGTGGAAGTGCTCCGTGACAGTAAATCTCTTAAATTTGTGATTGTCGGTTCGAATGAGGCTAGGCCTGAAGAAGGTTTTATCTCTAATGAATCTCCTCTGGGCCGGGAGTTGATTGGTCGTAAAGTTGGCGATACAGTAGTAATTGAGGCGCCCGGCGGGCGCGTCGAATATAAAATTACTAAACTGAGTTAAGGATGCTCGAGGACTTGACCCGAGAGAGGGCGAGAAAACTAAAAGAGTTAAAAACCCTCGGCGTTAATCCTTATCCGGCCCGAACCAAAAGAACTTATTCGCTCAAAGTTGTTCTTGATAAGTGGGCTTCGCTCGAGAGAGCCAAGAAATCGCTTTCTTTGGTTGGCCGGGTGAGAGCCCGTCGGGATCAGGGTGGAATTATTTTCCTGGATTTAGATGACGGCACCGGCCTCCTCCAGGCCGTGATTAATAAAACCGAGTTCAGGGATTTTGAGCCTTGGCGAGAGAAGCTTGAGACTGGTGATTTTATCGAAGTCCAAGGCCGGCTATTTAGGACCAAGCGGGGCGAAAAAAGCATTGGGGTTAAAGCCCTAAAGCTATTAACTAAAAGTTTAAAGCCCCTGCCTAGCCGTTGGTTCGGTTTAAAAGATACTGAAGAGCGGTTTCGGAAAAGATATCTCGACGTAATTTTCAACCCCGAAGTCAAAGAAACAATTCTCGCGCGCTCGGAGTTAATTCGCGAAATGCGCGAGTTTCTTTGGGCCGAAGGCTTTATAGAGGTGGAGACGCCAATGCTTCAGCCGATTCCCGGCGGCGCCATGGCTCGGCCTTTTAAAACTCACCATAATGCTCTTGATGTTGATTTCTATTTAAGAATTGCGCCAGAGCTTTATTTAAAGCGCTTACTTGTTGCCGGCTTTAATCAGGTTTTCGAAATCGGCCGGGTTTTTCGGAACGAAGGCATTGACCGGGAGCATAACCCGGAATTTACCATGCTCGAGCTCTACGCGAGCTACCGTGACGGCGAATGGATGATTAAGTTCACCGAGAAACTGCTTCGGCCATTTTTAAAAGTTAACTGGCTTAGAATGGCTTATAAGCAAGCCCTTGATAAGTACGCTAAAAAGAAAATTGATTATCTGGATCTTCCCGGCGCGAAGCTTGATGAACTTTTTAAAAGGGAGGTTAGACCTCACCTCCAAAAGCCAACCATCCTTTATGATTATCCAAAGTCAATTTCGCCTTTGGCTAAGTCTAGAGATGACGAACCCCGGCTCACTGAAAGATTTCAATTTATTATCGAGGGTATGGAAATCGCGAACGGCTGGTCAGAGCTTAATGATCCGCTTGATCAGCGGGAGCGAATGGAAGATCAGGAGCGAAGATACCGCCGAGGCGAAGAAGCCAGCCGGATGGACGAAGAGTTCCTGGAAGCCCTTGAATATGGCATGCCGCCAGCCGCCGGGCTTGGCGTCGGCATTGATCGGCTAGTGGCTCTGGTTACCGGGCGGCCTTCGATCAAAGAGTCGATTACTTTTCCCACTCTTCGGCCTAAAACTAAAAATGATTGATATTGAGCTGATCCGCCAGGATCCGGAAACAGTTAAAAAGGGGATCGCTAGAAAAGGCGTAAACCCGGAAATTGTTGATAAATTTTTAGCCCTTGATGAAAGGTGGCGGGGACTGGTTAAAAACTTAGATGATTTAAGAGCCAAGCAAAAGAAACTAAGCGAAAGCAGAGAAATCAGCGAGGCTAAAAAAGTTAAAGACGAGATTCAGGCGTTTGAAGCAACCGTGCGTGAGGCTGAAGCGAGCCGCGAAGAAGTGATATTGCAAATTCCTAATCCGCCGCTTCCTAAAGTGCCGGAGGGTAAAGATGAATCAGAAAACGTGGTTCTCCGCGAGGTCGGCGAGCGGCGCGAATTAGATTTCGAGCCAAAAGATCACCTCGCGCTTGGTCAAGCCCTTGATATTATTGATTTTGAAACCGGAGCTAAAGTAACTGGCTCGGGTTTTTACTATTTAAAAAACGAAGGCGTGCTTTTGGAACTAGCTTTAGTTCGCTATGCGCTCGATTTTTTGAGCGAACAAGGATTCGGTCTTTGGCTCACCCCGGATTTAGCCAGAGAAAAATTTTACTTAGGCACAGGTTATTCGCCTCAAGGGCCAGAAGCCCAGACTTATGAAATTAAAGATTCTGATTTAGGTTTGATCGCCACCGCTGAGGTGACTTTGGCCGGAATTCATACTGATGAAATTATTAATGAAGCAGACCTGCCCAAGCGCTATGCTGGCTATTCCCATTGCTTTCGCCAGGAAGCCGGCGGTTATGGCAAATACTCCAAAGGCCTTTATCGGGTTCACCAATTTACCAAAGTAGAAATGTTCGCCTACGCGATGCCGGAAGATTCAGCCAAAATACATGAAGAGCTTTTGAAAAACGAAGAAGAGCTCTGGCAAAGCTTGGGTATTCCATATCGGGTAGTTGAGATGTGCGCTGGTGATTTGGGGGCCCAAGCAGCCCGAAAGTTCGATCTCGAAGCTTGGATGCCCGGCCGACCCGCCCCAGATGGGCGAGGCAGGGGTGATTGGGGCGAAGTGACCTCAACCTCAAACACGACTGATTATCAGGCGCGAAACTTAAATATTAGATTAAAAAGAAAAGACGGGAAACTCGAATTTGCCCACACCTTAAACGGCACCGCCATTGCTACCTCGCGGGCGATTATTGCTATTCTTGAAAATTATCAGACTAAAGACGGCAGCGTCGTGATTCCTGAAGCGCTCAGGCCTTATGTGGGAAAGAGTGAAATCCGGGCTAAAGCAGCCTAAATTTTACCTTATTCTAATTCTTATCCTTCTCTTTATTGGGGGAGGGGCTTACCTTGTCTGGTTCTCGCCAGCTTTCCAGGTTCAGGCGATTGAAGTTAAGGGCGAGATTTTAACTCCAGAGGAAAGTTTTAAAAATGTTCCGACCAAGAACATGCTTTTTTGGCAGCCGCCGCCGGCTGAAGAACTGCCCCAGGTAATTGGGCTTGAAGTTAAAAAAGATTATTTAAGGCGGAAAATCACGGTTAATCTTCGCGAGCGGGAGAAAACTATTATTTGGTGCCTGGAGCAAAAAGGGGAATGTTTTTGGGCAGACCAGAATGGCTTTATTTTTTCCCCCTCTCCTTATCCAATCGGATCGCTGACACTGGTTAAAGTGGTTCGGGATTATTCTAATCGGGAACTTAAAATCGGCGAGCCGGTTTTAGCTGAATCACTTTTTAAAAATCTTGATTTAACTTTTGAATTGCTCGCCGGGCTTAATCTGCCGATTACTGAATTAAGAGTGGATGATTTGAAATATAAAGAAGTCACGGTTTATGTTGATTCTGGCCCGGAGATTTATTTTAACCTGATGCTTGATCCAGGCTTTGGTAAAAGCCCAATCGAGTCTTTGAAAAATTCGGCTGAATGGCCAAGAATTCAATATATTGATCTCCGCGTCGAAAACCGGGCCTACTATAGTTTATAAAATGGAGTTTATTCAGACACAAAAGTTTAATAATCACAATATAGCCACCGTATTCCATGACGCGGGTTCTAAAAATTTAGTCATCTTTTGTCACGGCTATAGAGGGTCTTCTATTGGGCCGAATCGTTTTTTTGTCCGGCTCGCGAGAGATTTAGCCGATAAGGGAATTTCCTCTCTAAGATTCGACCAATACGGATGCGGCAACTCTGAGGGCGATTTTAAAGACTCGAGCTTTAATGATTGGCTCGAAACGACCAGATCGATCATAAGGCATTATCAAGAGCGGGATTTTAGGATTGCTCTTTTAGGCCAAAGTATGGGTGGCGCGGCGGTAATTGCTGTTGGTTCAGAGTTAGATTTAGTAGCCGTTGTGGCTTGGGCACCCGATCCGAATATAGAAGAATTTATAGCACCCGAGAGTGGGATTATCGAAGAAGGGGGTCAAATAGTCCAGGTTAAATATTGGCAGGAAGCGCATGATGCCCGTGTAGCAGATAGGTTCCCGAAAATTAAGGCCCCAACTTATATAATTTTTGCCTCTGAAGATGAAATGGTATCAAGAGATAATCAGGAAGCTATTATTTCACGTGCCCAACCGCATCAAAAAGTAGAAGTGCTCGAAGGTCATAAACATAGTGCCTGGACTTACAACCAAGCAACAAACGTTATTAATAAAACCGCTGAATTTATAATTGGCGCGTTTTCTGTTTAATAGTTGTTATCGGAGTTGCCCTATAATTAATCATATTATTAATCATAGGGCATGCCGAGTAGCATGCCACTGAGCATGCTATGCTATAGCATAGCACTATGACGCGTCACAGCACCTGGCGTTAACCACCGACCCTTAACTTAGTTCTCCTTGGATAGCTTTTTTAATATCCTGAACAGTTTGTTCGGAAATTTTAGGCGCGCCTTCATAGGTGGCAGAGTTATATCTTTTACCCCACTCAACGTCTTTAAACTCAAGCCCGTTAAACTTTCTGGGCGTCTTGTAGCGTGGAATAAGGTGAAGATGCATATGATAAGTGCCATTACCGAGAGCTGCCCAGTTAAACAAGTCGGGCTGGAATAACTTAGTAAGAGCTTCCTTCCCGTTTTTCATAATCTCAAAAAGCTCATCTCTTTCTTCTTCGGTAATATCGGCGAAATCAAGAGAATCTTCTCTTTTTGCCCATATATACACTCTCCCTAGTATGAATTGGTTTTGATGGATACAAAGCATCCAGTGCTTATATTCCTTTACAACATAGGGGTCAAAGATTTTATCCCATTTCATGGCTTAATTGTAACAAGGCGAGGACCTGGACCGTATCGCATCTCACTTTCTCGCAATTAGTCCAGTTTATAAATAAAGATTGATTTGCCGGCCCGGGCGTACGGCTCGTAAGGCTTTTTAAGCCATTGGTATTCGTCTTCAGCTTTGCGCTCAAAATCCGAAGCGGTCATAGCCGTGGCGTTTTGAAGCGTATTCACTGAAATTGCAAACCACTTAATATCTGAATCAAGCGGATTACCTTTATTAGACTGCCAGGCAACGAATTTACTGCCGAGATAATAAGAAGGACTCGCGCCGCCGAAATAATCAATCGCAATTTTATCAATCTCAGGATTTTTAGTCGCAAAAGCTTTTAGCCGTTTCATATCCTGACCCCAGTCATAATTTGAATCCGTCACATAGCGCCAGCCATTATTAGTCCCGACCGCCTCGTTAAAATAAGAAAGGTAATGTGGATAAGTAATTACGGCTTCAACCAGAAGCCAGGCTGTCATGACCAAAACAAAGCCCATTTTTTTACGGCTTTTGTCAGCCATTACCCAATTCTTAAGACTGCCGGCAGTCAAAAGATAAATCGGCGGCAGAATCGGCAAAAGATGCCGAACCCCGATATTTAAAGGACTCGTGATGCTATAGAGCCCGTAGACGAGAATTAGGGTAAGGAGAGCGAATTCGGCCTGGTGGGTACCTAAATAATTGGTAAAAGAAGCGCTTTTCTTAGCAATGGACTTCCCAATTTGATAAAGGCTAAATAAGAAAGCAATGGCAATCAAAATAAGAATCGGGATCGGCTCTTTTAGTTTATAAACAACCGGGAAATAAAGCGGGCCAGCGTCAGCTGAAACTTCGCCGAGGAAGTAGACGGTATTGCCGCCGGCTGAGCGCTGAAGCACCATCTCGATTCCCAAAAGATACTGGGCCATTGGCCGGAGTAAGGGCTTGTCGCTTGCCCAAATTGTAGCTTCGGCTACGCATCGGAGCGGCTTACAGGATTCACGAGCCGGATCTCGACCGCCGGCGAACGAAGTCAGAATAAATTCAGTATCAGCCGCCTGTTTTTCGGGCGGGTAATTTATAGTGGTTAAAAGATAAAAAGGATAAATAACTGCCAGGCCGATTAGAAAAATAAGAAAAGTTTTTACAACCGGGATGCCGATTGTCCGCCAGGATTTTTTCTGAAACGCCTTAATCCCACTGAAAATAAGAACAAGGAGTATGACGAGCGGAACAAGTAAAACTGTTGAGAATTTTAAAAGTTGGGCAAAGCCAAAAGCAATGCCGGCGAGCCATAGATTCCTTTTCGATTGATAATTAAGAAAACGGATAAAGTAATAAGTAGCAACTAGGAATCCTAAGGCGGCGCCGATGTCCGTGGTGACATAATGACCATGGGCCAGAACTGTCGGCGAGAAGGCGACCATCAAGGTCGGCAAAAAGGCCCATTTTGCCCCCATCATTTCCTTAGCCCAGAAATAAGTAAAGAAAATTAGAACCAGAGTTAAAAGCATCGGCCCCACTCTTGCCCAGGCAATAATTTGATCAGCATTATTGCCTGATTCGTATAAGAATTCAGTTCCGGTCACCCACTGGCCATTCACATCATCTTGCCAAGAAGTGCTTTCGGTCGGGAAGTTTAAATCCATAAAAGCCAAAGGCAGGCCAGCGAGCATTTTCACAAGCGGCGGGTGCTCGGGATTTAGACGGTAGTCAAAAAGCTTTACATAACTGAAACCTGCCGGAATATGAGCCAGCTCGTCCATAATGGCTGATTCCTCTAGCGAGACCGAAAGCATTAAGCCAAAAATGGCGACGAGGATGAGGCCAAGGATGAATTTCTCTGTGAGAGTCACTATCATTAATTATATGAAAGTCCTCTTCTTTACCAAGCATGCCCGGGCCAAGATGCAGTACTGGGCGCTTTCGGAGAGCCGAGTGAAAAGGGCCTTAAATCATCCCGAGCGAGTGGAAGAGGGGATTGCGCCGAAAACCATTGCCCTGATGCAGCCGGCTGGCAGTAAAAAACATCCCTACGAAGTCTGGCTGATGGTTCAAGACTCTGAAAAGCGGCGAAAAATCATCTCGGCCTGGCGCTACCCCGGCCGGACTAAGCCTGGCGAACCCTTACCCGAAGAAATCCTCCGCGAATTCCGCTCCGTCATTTAGGCATTTGATTACTTAACTGGAAAGGGATAAACTTAACTTCTGCTACCCCTATTAAACAAGGAAAGGGGCGGTTTTCCGTGTAATGGATAAATTTAAGCTTGTTTCGAAAAATAAGCCGGCCGGGGATCAGCCAAAAGCAATTCGCGAGCTTGTTTCTGGCCTGAGTAAGAGTTACGACCACCAGACTCTTTTGGGAGTCACTGGCTCGGGCAAGACCTTTACCGTGGCTCATGTAATCGAAAAAGTTAATCGGCCAACCCTGGTGATTGCCCATAATAAGACTTTGGCGGCTCAGCTTTGCAATGAATTTCGCGAACTTTTTCCCGAAAACGCGGTTCATTATTTTGTTTCTTATTATGACTACTACCAACCCGAAGCCTATCTGCCAACCACCGACACCTACATTGGTAAGGAGGCCTTAATTAATGACGAAATTGATAAATTGCGTCATGCGGCCACCGCCGCCCTTCTAACCCGCCGGGACGTGATTGTGGTGGCATCAGTCTCCTGTATTTATGGCTTAGGCGCGCCGGAAACTTATGGCGCCAATATTCTTCATTTTAAACAAGGCCATCGGATTGACCGTGCCGCTCTCATGCGACAACTGGTTGAGATGCAGTTTCGCCGGACCAATTCTGATTTGAAGCGCAGCACTTTTCGGCTCCGGGGCGACAATTGGGAAATTATGCCTTCTTACGAAGAGGTAATTTATAACTTTGAACTTAACGGTAATGTTATTAAAAAGATTTATGTTATTAATCCAGCGAGAGGTTTTGAGCGAGGGGCCACGCCCGTGGCTCGCGAAGTGTTTATTTCGCCAGCTAGACACTTTTTAACCTTAGGTCCGGAGCGGGAAGAAGCTCTCAAGAATATCGAAGCCGAGCTTAAGGAGCGTTTGGCTTATTTTGAAGCTCGGGGTAAATATCTTGAGGCGGAGCGGCTGGAACGAAGGACGAAGAGCGATTTAGCTATGATGCGGGAAATTGGCTACTGCGGCGGGATTGAGAATTATTCGCGCCATCTTTCTTTTCGAGAATCAGGCGAACCGCCAGCCACCCTGCTTGATTACTTTCCTAAGAATTTTTTAACGGTTATTGATGAATCTCACGTGACCGTGCCTCAATTGCGGGGGATGCATGAGGGTGATGCTTCGCGGAAACAGACCCTTGTTGAATTCGGTTTTCGTCTACCATCAGCTAAGGATAACCGGCCGCTCAGATTTGAAGAGTTCGAAAAAAGAATCGGTCAGGTGATTTACACTTCGGCTACGCCTGGGCCTTATGAATACCAAAAAAGCGGCAAACCTGCCTCGACTCGCGGCGGCAAGTCGACGCGAGGCGGGCGAATTGTAGAGCAAATTATTCGACCAACAGGGTTAGTCGATCCGGCCGTGACTGTTCGGCCAGCCCGAGGCCAGGTGGAAGATTTGATTCCGAGAATCGAAGAGCGGGTGAGGTCTAAAGAGCGCGTGCTCGTGACAACGCTCACCAAGCGAATGGCTGAAGATTTAAGCGAATACCTTGAAGAGCTGAAATTTAAAGTTACTTATCTTCACAGCGAAGTAAAAACGCTTGAGCGGATTAAAATTTTAACCAATCTTCGGCGGGGTAATTTTGATATTCTGGTTGGGGTGAATCTTTTGAGGGAAGGACTTGATCTGCCCGAGGTTTCCCTTGTCGCTATTCTTGACGCTGATAAAGAAGGATTTTTAAGAAGCGAGACTTCTTTAATCCAAACTATTGGCCGGGCCGCGAGAAATGTGCGGGGCGAAGTTTTAATTTACGCTGACGTCATTACCGGTTCGATTAAGCAAGCGCTTAGGGAAACTGAAAGACGAAGAAAAATCCAGCTTGAATACAATAAAAAACATAAGATTACGCCAAAAACAATTGTCAGGGACATCAGAGATATTATTCCGATTGAAGAAGTGCTGGATCTTGAGTTGAAACCTTTACCGAAGTCAAAGCGGGAGCTCGACCTTCTAGTTAAAGCGAAAGAACGGGAAATGAAAGAAGCGGCCCAAAGGCTCGATTTTGAATTAGCCGCTATTTTAAGGGATGAAGTTAAGGCTTTAAGTACTAAAAAACGATGAGGGATAAAATTATTATTCGCGGTGCTCGCGAACACAATTTAAAAAATATCAATCTTGAACTGCCTCGGAATAAAATGGTTGTTTTCACCGGTCTTTCTGGTTCGGGCAAGTCAAGCCTCGCGTTCGATACTATTTTTGCCGAAGGCCAGCGGCGTTATATTGAATCTCTTTCAGCCTATGCGCGTCAGTTTTTAGCTCGGCTTGATAAGCCGGATGTGGATGAAATCGAAGGTCTTTCGCCAGCTATTTCAATTGATCAGAAAGCTCATTCGCATAATCCTCGCTCAACTGTAGCGACGATTACTGAAATCTATGACTATCTGCGGGTGCTTTTTTCAAGAGTGGGGAAACCTCACTGTCCGGTTTGCAATCAGGTGATCGAGCGTCTCGGTTCAAGCGAAATTATTGACGCGATAATTGACCTTGCTGGTCAGGAAAAAGATGCTAAAGAAATTATTATTCTTGCGCCAGTAGTGCGCGGCCGAAAAGGGGAATACTACCAATTGCTTTATGATCTTTTGGGGTCCGGCTTTAACGAAGTGCGGATTGACGGCGCTTTTCGTGCTTTGCGCGAACGGATTGAAATGGCTCGCTACAAACAGCACACGATTGAAGTGGTGATGGACAAAATTGAGTCGAGCCTTGATTTTAAAAATAAAGATAATCGGCTCCGCTTGAGCGAGGCAGTCGAGGGCGCCCTGAAACACGGCCAGGATTTCTTAACGGTTATTTTTTCGCCAACTGTTTCAAGCTCTCTTCGTCAATCTGCCCCAAATAAAAAAGATAAAAAAGTTTCTCGAGAAGTTAGTTTTTCAGCCAGATTTGCTTGTCCTCGGGATAATTTTTCTTTTCCTGAAATAGAACCCCGCCTTTTTTCCTTTAACAGCCCTTACGGCGCCTGCGAAGAATGCCACGGTTTGGGTACGGAAAGCATTTGGTCGGAAAAACCTTGTTCAGTTTGTCTTGGCAAAAGGTTAAGACCCGAAGCTTTGGCCGTGCTTCTTCGCGATAGAAATATTGCCGAAGTGGTTGATCTTCCTATTAGCGAGGCGATGAAATTCTTCGAAAGCCTCGAGAAGGGTTTTAACGAGAAAGAAAAAGAAATTGCCGAAACCCCGCTCCGGGAAATTTTAGCCCGATTAAAGTTTATGGCTGACATTGGGCTTGAATATTTAACCTTAAATCGGAAAGCCGGTACTTTAGCTGGCGGCGAATCCCAGCGGATCAGACTGGCTTCCCAAATCGGCTCGAGGCTCGTGGGAGCGCTTTATATTCTTGATGAGCCGACGATTGGCCTGCACCAGCGGGATAATGCCCGCTTAATTAAGACGCTTCACGAGCTCCGTGACCTCGGTAATACCATAATCGTTGTCGAGCATGACGAAGAAACAGTGCGCTCAGGCGATCACTTGGTTGATATTGGCCCGGCCGCCGGTATTCACGGGGGTAAAATCGTGGCCCAGGGGTCGATGCCTGAGATTTTAAAAGATAAAAAACAGAATTCACTTACCCTCGAATATCTTAGGGGCGAAAAAAAGATTCCGATTCCGGCGAAGCGTCGGCCAGTTAAAAACCCGGGCGA
>JACOXB010000011.1 GCA_016176505.1 Candidatus Colwelliibacteriota bacterium
GTGATGGAAAAAGTAAAAAAAGAGGGGGTGGTGACGGTTGAAGATTCCAATACCATCGGCAATTCCCATGAAATTGTCGAGGGTATGCAGTTTGACCGCGGCTATATTTCGCCTTATATGCTCACGAATCCGGAGCGGATGGAAGCTATTCTCGAAGACCCTTATATCTTGGTAACTGACAAAAAAATTTCAGCTATTAACGAGCTTTTGCCTCTTTTGGAAAAATTGGTCCAAGCCGGCAAAAAGGAGCTTACGATTATTGCCGATGAGGTTGAGGGCGAAGCCTTGGCGACTCTGGTTGTGAATAAACTGCGAGGTATTTTCAACGTTTTAGCTGTTAAGGCTCCGGGATTTGGTGACAGACGGAAAGAAATGTTGGAAGACATCGCGGTTGTAACCGGAGCTAAATTCGTCTCCGAAGATTTAGGCAAGAAACTGGAAAATATTGAAATTTCCGATTTGGGCCATGCTCATCGGGTTGTGGCCAATAAAGACGCGACCACCATTGTCGGCGGAAAAGGTGATAAGAAAATGATTGAAGACAGAATTGCCCAGATTAGAAATCAAGTTAAAACAACTGATTCCGAATTTGATAAGGAGAAACTGCAGGAGCGCTTAGGAAAACTTTCGGGCGGTGTAGCCGTAATTAAAATCGGCGCTCCGACCGAGGTAGCGCAGAAAGAATTAAAGCAGCGCGTTGAAGATGCGGTGGCAGCCACAAGGGCGGCAATGGAAGAGGGAATTGTCCCCGGCGGCGGCATCGCGCTCTTTAGCCTTGGAAGCGCCCCTCTCGGCAATCATTATAAATAGCGGCGAATCGCCGAGCGCCGTGATTCAGGATTTAGCGAAAAAGAAAGAGGAGTCAAAAGATATCTGGCTGGGCTTTAACGCCGTTACCAATAAAATCGCGAATCTCAAAGAAGCCGGAATCATTGACCCTTTGAAAGTTGTGAAAACCGCTTTTGTAAATGCGATTTCAGTTGCCAGCAATTATTTGACAGTCGGCGCCGCCATCACTGATTTGCCGAAAAAAGAAGAAGGCCCGGGGGGCGGTATGCCTCCGGGAATGGGCGGCGGAATGGACTATTAAAAGTAGAAGCGGATTTACGCTGATATCTACGCCGATTAACGCTGATATAAAACTCCGCGAGCAATCGCGGAGTTTTTAGTAAAATTTGCGTTATTTTTTGAGGCGTGTTATAAAATCTTTGGAACTATTGTCAACCTTAATAAGGAGAGGATTCATGCAAAAGAACAGAGAAGAAGATCCGGAAGGTGAAAGAGTAGCCGCAGTAGCCCTACTCCTCCTATGTGCAGATAAGGTGTTACTGACGTCTTCGATGGAAGATGTCGTAAGAGCGGCGGAGATTCGACTCGCAAAGGGAGCCGACTTTTACGCTTCAGAAGCTCGCAAGTTAATGGCAACGCCAGACGAGTTCATAAAGGCTTGGCTTGCTGAATGGTCCTTGTCAGAGTCTGTCCAGAGAAGCGATGATTGGGGATTGAAAGCTCAGCAGATCGCAGAGATTCTTCAACGTATGTCCAGGGAGGGATAACATCGCGTTGCGCAAAGCGCTGGAAGGAGGGATGAGAGATGGTTCAAGCTACAGCAAGAAAGATTCCTGAGGCGGAAAGAATCCGCAAAAGTGAGATGAAGAAACCGCATCTTCTAGCTATCAAGTGGTCGTCGAGTGGATTCTCTGCTCAAGAAATCAAGTTGTTTACGCATGGGGTGGCAAGAAAATACGCCCTCACTATGGACGATGACTTCTGCTACCTCTGGGGCGAGTAACTGAACTCCGCAAAGCACTGGAGGGATGAAAAATGATAGAGGTTTTGAAATGGGTCGTTCTGCCTTCGGTCGGGATAGGACTTCTCGTCGGCATCATCACGTTTGCCCTGCATCGATTTCCGTCAACTCGCCATTTAGTTGGTCCTGATTCAGAGATTCGGCCGGGTGAGGGGTGTCGGAATCGTGATAAGTCTGGGTAATGGTGATGCCCATCTTTTTACCCGTCGTTCTTCGTTCGGCGCCCGGTTCGAACCCGCGGCGCCCCTGCCCCGTATGACTCGCTGGAGTTAAAGCGAGTTCTACGGGGTTTTGTTTTTTTGTTTCTGTGCTAAAATACTCTGGAAAGGTCGGCGTGTTTAATTTAGAAAATTTTCCGATTATGAATAATAAAATATTAATTGGCATTCTGGCCCTTGTTTTATTGGTTGTCCTCTACGGGTGGGGCACTTATAATCGTCTCGTTACCGGCCGGGAGAACGTGGACAATCAATGGGCTCAGGTGGAAACCCAGTATCAGCGTCGATTAGATTTGATCCCCAATTTGGTTGAGTCGGTAAAGGGAATAATGAAACAGGAACAGGCGGTTTTTAACGCCATTGCCGAGGCGCGCACCCGCTATGCCGGTGCAGGAACAGTTGATGAAAAAGCAGCAGCGGCAACGCAGGTTGAGAGCGCTCTCGGACGGCTTTTGGTAGTGATGGAAAATTATCCCCAGCTTAAATCTGCAGAAAACGTTCAGACCCTGATGGCCCAGCTCGAGGGAACGGAAAATCGGGTGAGCGTGGAGCGAAAACGATTCAATGATATGGTTCGCGACTTCAACCTGATGATTAAGAGGTTTCCGTCGAAGGTTATTGCCGGTCTTTTTAGTTTTAGCGAACGCTCTTATTTTGAAGCGGCACCGGAAGCCAAAAACGCCCCCAAAGTTCAGCTTTAGAAATTAATGATTAAATCTCGCTTTATCTGGGGTTTTTTAGTCCCGATGCTTTTGCCATTGGTTGTTTTTGCTTATGTAAGTCCAGGCGCGCCGAAAGGCCTTATCAATGATTTTACCGGCCTGCTTAAAGACAACGAACATCAGCAATTAGAAGAAAAGCTTACGGCATTTGAGAAAAACACCGGCAATGAGATTGCGGTTGTCGCGATTCCCAATCTGGGCGGCGATACCATTGAAAATTTCGCGGTCAAGCTTTTTGAAGAGTGGAAAATCGGGAAGAAAGGAAAAGACAACGGCGTCTTGCTTCTCGTGGCGCGCGACGACCGTAAAGTCCGCATAGAGGTGGGGTACGGCCTTGAAGGCTCTTTAACCGACGCTCAAAGCTCTTGGATTATCCAAAATGTGATTACCCCTGCTTTTCGCGAGAATAACTTTTATCAGGGACTGAACGCCGCTGTGGATAAAATTATCGCCGCAGCAAGCGGAGAAAATATTCCTGAATATACGCCCGAGGAAAATAGGAGGAGCGGCGGGGTGGATTATTTTGACCTTTTGCTTTTAGTATTATTCGCGCCGCTCTGGCTTGCGAGTATCCTCGGCCGCTCTAAATCGTGGTGGCTGGGAGGCGTCTTGGGAGGCATTGCCGGGATTATAATCGGTCTTATAAAAGGGTTCCTTTACGCGGGTTTGGTTTGGATAGGAATTTTAATTCCTTTCGGACTGCTTTTTGATTTTATAGTCTCGAGAACATACGGGAAGGCCAAGTTGGAAGGCCGACGTCCTCCTTGGTGGATTGGCGGCGGCCGATTCGGCGGAGGCGGAAGCGGTTTCGGAGGTTTTGGGGGAGGTGGTTCCGGCGGCGGCGGCTCAAGCGGCAGTTGGTAAAAAATTGCGCGAGATGGACATTAAGTAGTTATTTGTTGTAAGTTTTAAGTTGGAAGGGAGAGGTCGCATAGTGGTCTAGTGCGCGCGCTTGGAAAGCGCGTATGCCGTAAGGCATCCAGGGTTCGAATCCCTGCCTCTCCGCCAGAAAAAAGTTTTATCGGATAGACCCCTACGGGGCAGGGAAAAACCTGATAGAATTCCAGCAGTTTGTAGAGCCAACTGAAAATTGATAAAATACTATAAAGGTCGATATTAAAAATTAAATTGAAAGGAAATAAAAAATATGGCGAAAAGCAATTCCGCATTTATGAAGCCAATGAATATCAGCTCTGAACTGGCTCTCATAGTCGGCAAGGGGCCGATGCCAAGATCGGAAGTCGTTAAAAAGCTCTGGGTCTACATTAAGAAAAATAATCTTCAGGATTCTAAAGACAAGCGTAATATTAACGCCGATGGGAATCTCAAGAAAGGTTTTATATCGTCCCGTTTTTGGTTTATGACGGGGGACGTTAAGCGACGTTTGAGGTATAAAAATTTCCCGCTAAAGAAAAACTTGAAACCGTCCTTTCCTCTCCGTCCCGCCTACATTCCGTTTCGGCCGGGCAGGCCCTCTTTCGCTAATGCTACGGCCGATAAACAAGGCGCGGCGGACGGAAGCTCTCCTCCGCCGAAACTACGGACAGGCATAGATTTCCCCACGGACCTCTGTGGCTTCTCGACTTGTACACAGTTAACGGTGTTGTATAATTAAGATAGTACCCATGGGCAATAAGAAACTTATTACTATTATTGTCGTATTGATTCTCCTCGCTCTCGGGGCTGGTTTTTGGTTTTGGTCGCAGAAGGGCGGACGGGGAATTTCTCCGCAGCTATCCGTCCCAACCGCTAAAGAACTTTCTCCCGCTGAAATAAAAGGGTCACTCGGCGGCCAGATTTTTGAGCAAACCCAAAATCCGCTTAAAAATAAGCTTCCGCCGACCAACCCTTTTGAAAAAACCGAAACGAATCCACTTAAAGATGTATATCAAAATCCATTCTAAACTATGAAGCATGATTCGCATCAACTACTTATAGCACTAGTTATCGTCGGAGTCGCCGCGCTGATTTCTTTTTCGCTCATCGTTCGCGCCGCCTCGCCGCAG
>JACOXB010000004.1 GCA_016176505.1 Candidatus Colwelliibacteriota bacterium
AAAACCGAGAAACGCCCCGCGGGTTGCCGCCGAAAAAAACATTACCAGAAACGCAATCCCCATAATAGAAAGTATAATCGCGCCCGGCGAAGAAAGCCGTTTACGGTAAACATTGGAAAAAAGGTACAAAACGTAGAACAATAGAAAAATAGCATATGCGGCGACGTATGCTGGATTACCGATAGAGCCCTGAAAACGAAATTCTGAATCGGTAAAGCGGGCGCCGATAAAATCTGAAAAACCGAGTCCCGCGAATATTCCGTAGATACCCGAAAGTGCGCCGCCGACGATAGCGCACCAAAAAATCATCCGCCAATCCTTTTTTTCGCGGAAAAGGGTCACAAGAAGGGTAAAAAACAACCAGAGATGAAGAAGTTGCAGTCCTCCTTCGCCGCGCTCAAAGTTGGACCAAAACGCCATCGCGGGGTCAAAAGCGAAGAAACTGGCAAGGAGGAAAACGGCAACAAAAACAGAAACCGCAATAACAAGCGGTCGGGTAAACACGGCAAAAACTCGGCCCAACATATTTCCCTCTGAATCCTGCGTCAACAGGCCGAGTAAAAATGCAATGAGCGCAAGGTCCACGCTCGCCCGAAACACAACGTACTTACCGACAATAAACGGGAATAGCGTTGAGGTAGAAACCAAAGCAATCCCAAGAACAGGGAGTATGAGAAAAAATTTGGCAACTTTAAAATAGCTAACCATAAACATACCCATTATATAGTCATTGAAAAACAAAAACAATGGAAAACAAAACAGCCGCGCGTAAAGCGGGCTGTTTCGTTTATATCTTACTCACTCAAAGTATCTACGTATCTACTGTCTGCTTTGGACCTGCGACTGCAATTGCTTTGCAAGTTCCGCGAGAAGCAACACTAACTGCTCCTGAAGTGCTTTAACTTGAGACTCAAGCTGCGCCTTCACGGCGGTCTCCTGAGTTCCTTGAGCCAGTGGGGCAGTAGACGCCGCCGAAGTTCCCTCAAGCATCTGATTTAGTTTTGCCCGTGTATTGGGACCAACATCTCCATATCCCGGGTCTCCCTGTTTTGCGATTCCGTATTTTTCCTGAAATCGCTGAACGGCTTTTTTGGTAAGCTGACCGTAATAACCGGTAATGCGGCCTTCCGGATACACTCCGTCATTTAGAAGCATTTCTTGCAGCTGCCGAACATCACTATTCTGCGAACTAACCGAGAGCCGCTTCGCAAACGGCGTGCCTCCCGTTATCTGAACGGATGGCGCGGAAACTTGAGGAGCGGCGGTTACCGGCGCCGGCGTTACTGCTGATTCCGTTGTAGGAGCCGGGGCTGACGGAGTCGTAGTAGTCGAAGTTGTCGTAGCCGTGGTAACCGTGGTCACGGTCGTTCCTCCGCTCGTTGTGACGGCTCCTCCGCCTCCTCCGGCGGGAATCGAACATGTAGTAGCCGTAGGAGTAATCGTAAACGTTTCCGTCTGGGTTGACGTCAAACTAGCCGACGAAAACGTTGAAGCGCAACTGTAGGCACCAGCGGGAGTGGTGGTTAATATTTTTTTGGCCAGAGACCGTACCGTAATCGAAGAACTGGTCGTCATTTCAAAACTGACCGAAGTTGAATTGATTGTATAGCTTACTGCCGTGCCTCCATTTAAGACGTAAAGCGTCTGACCGCCAACCAAAAGCGTCGTTTCTGCGTCGAATGTAATATCATTGTACGCAGCCTCCGTAGTAGGGGCAGTTCCCATTACCGCGACAGCAAGCGCCGCAAGCGCAAATATTCCTATATATTTTTTAACATTCTTTCTAATCATTATGTTTTTTATTTCAATCCGAATGAGATGAAACCAGGGGCTTAACCGACCTTTATCATCAAGAAATTAGCTAAGCGGTATTGGCCTCATCTTCATATCAAACCTTAGTTTGATGAGCCGGGCGTATACGCCCGTTACTAATGCGATAGACGAAATGGGAATTCTGCCTGTTTATTCAGTTCCTACGCAGAAATAGCTAAACACAAGCGCCTCCGCTGAGGTCGCGTGATAGATAGTTACAGATGTCGCCGTTGTGCCAACATACGTAGTTGTCGCAAAAGCCGCGGTAACAACATCTCCTGGAAAAGCAACACATCTTGGCGCCGTTCCATAGGTAGCCGCGAACCCAACGCCGGTATAGGTGTGCGTTGCCGCTTGAGCTGTCACTGTGCCAGCTGTGTCATTTGAGGTTGCCGTTGTTGTAGCGGTTCCCGGGTATGCAACGAGTCCAGAAGTCGCCATCGTTACCAACTGCCCCATAAACACAATCTGCCCGGTGCCGGCTTTGATCGTGGTTGATGCCGCGCCGGTCTGAGTACCTATAATCACACCATTTGCAACCAAGCCGGTGCCGATTTTTACCAGTTTCACAGCCGTCGCGCCAGTTGCAATGTTGACCGTGTTAGTGCCGGTACCCGTCGCAATATTAACCGTTGTTGACCCAGTCCCAGTTCCGATATTAACGGTATTTCCACTAGAACTCTGGCCAACAGTAAGCGCGCCGGTTTGCGCCTCGCCGCCAACTATTAACGTCCCGCTTGTGGTCGACGTTCCGATATCAATGTTGGAAGCGGCGGCACCTTTTACGGAAAAAGCGCCGTCAGCAACCACCGAATCAGCGTTAAGCGTAAGGGCTGCCTGGCCAACCGACACGGCCATTCCGATTCCCACACCAACCAAAAGAGTAATAATAACTATAAACGTTATATTTTTTCTCATAGTAAATTTTAATTTTAGACCTTTTATTTTTAATGTTTCGACCTTTATTGTTTCAGAAAGATTATTGAGTTTTGCTCAATAATTTCGAAATTTCACTGTCCTTGCGAATCGGACCGTAAAACTCCACTTGGGATTTATTGAGATATATGCCAAGCGGCGCCCATACTGCGTCCCGAAGCGGAGTAAGTTGAAAATTGGTTTCCAGCCGGTATCCGTCAGTGAGGTACAGGCGCGGGAAATAGGACAGCTTGCCGACATAAGTTTCTCCATTGACGAAACGAACCACGGAATAGTATCGGCCAAGGGAAACTTTAATAAAAATAAAATACGCAACTCCTAAAAGGAGCACGAGTAAAACAAAAGCAGCTAAAAGCTTTTTCGTCAGCTTATTGCCCATTTCGTCTACGCCTAAATTGAGAAACATCTAAGCGTATCTTTATTATACAATAACGGAAAAATAAAA
>JACOXB010000003.1 GCA_016176505.1 Candidatus Colwelliibacteriota bacterium
GAACACCAAGCGGTTCGTCCTCTATCGCAAATACCGGCCCCAGCGCTTCCATGAGGTGGTGGGGCAGGAGCATGTGATACAGACGCTCAAAAACGCCCTTCTGCTCGACCGGGTTTCTCACGCGTATCTCTTTGCCGGGCCCCGGGGCACGGGCAAGACCACCGTGGCGCGGATTTTGGCTCGGGCGGTAAATTGCCTGAGCCCGAAAGATGGGGAGCCGGACAACAAGTGCGTCGAGTGTCTCGAATTTCAGGCCGGCCGGGCGATTGATCTCGTTGAGATTGATGCGGCCTCAAACCGCGGAATTGACGAGATTCGGGCCTTGCGGGAGGGGATTGGGTTTTTGCCGGTCAAGGCCTCCAAGAAAGTGTTTATCATTGATGAGGTGCACATGCTGACAAAAGAGGCGTTTAACGCGCTTTTAAAAACCCTGGAGGAGCCGCCGGCCCATGCCCTCTTTCTCTTGGCGACAACTGAGCCGGCTAAGGTGCCTTTGACGATTCTTTCGCGCGTCCAGCGCTTTGATTTTCGGCGGCTGGCTGTTCCAGAGATTATTGAGGAACTCTCCCGGGTGATGAAAGCCGAAGAAGTCTCGGCCGAGCCGGCGGCGGTCGCCTTGCTTGCTTCGCACGCCGAAGGCTCGCTCCGCGATGCCGAAAGCCGCTTGGAGCAGGTGATGACGGTCGGGGAAAATCCGATTACCAAAGAAAAAGTCGAGACGATTTTCGGACTTCTCGATACGGAAAAAATCCGGAGCGTCGTCGCGGCGCTTGCGCGAAAAGATGCGGCCGAGACCATGAGCCTCCTTCAGCGCCTTCAGGAAGAAGGCTGCGACCCGCACGAGTTTGCGCGTGCCTTGACGAGATACGTTCGAAAACTACTTTTGACCCGCGTCAATCCGGATGTTACCGCCTACTTTGCCTCCGAGTTCTCGCCCGAAGACCTCGAAACCCTCAAGGCGCAAGCCGCGGCCTTTCACCTCCCCGAACTTTCCCGCTTGACGCAACTTCTCCTTTCCGCCGAATTCGAAATGAAGCGAACGCCCATCCCCATGCTGCCGATTGAAATCGCCCTCGTGCAGTTTCTCTCTGGGGATGAAAAAGCCTAGCGTGCAAATGTTTTAATACTGCGAAGTATTGAAAGTTCTGCACATTTTGACATAATAGAAGAATCATTGCGGGGTCGTCTAATGGTAGGACACGGGCCTTTGGAGCCCGGTATGATGGTTCGAATCCATCCCCCGCAGCCACATTGTATGAATCGGAAAGGTTGCCTACACAACACTTACTAAGATTGAGACAGGGGTTATTAAAAAGCCATCCGTTTTTGTAGTGAGTAAAATAGCAAAAGCTCTTAATATCGCAATTGAGGATTTGATTAAATGATATGGAAAATATAGAGAAATCAAAAACTATGGCCACAGAGAGACAAACTCCACTTGATAGGTTAAATTATTCCGGCGAACTCGGGGTAGTTGTAAATCGACTTGCTGGTGCGTACGAAATCGGTAGCCCGAGCAGTTTTTCTGTAATCGGCGTTGGATATGAGGATTGCAATGTTGTCATAGAAACTCCAAGCGGCAAATATGTGGTAAAAATATTTTCCAAAGACAGAAATTCAGAAGCTATTGCTCGCTACAGCACAATAATGGAAAAAGCTGTTGAGGCAGGGGTAAACCATCCGCCGCTAATAAAAACTGCTGATGGCGGAGTGGTTTATTCTGACAGCGAAGCAAACGGAATTTCGATGGTATTGATGAAATTTGTGGACGGTCAAACTTTTCTTGAACTTGATCGGACTCCCGACGATGGAGAACAAAAAGCAGTAGTCGAGCAGGCGGTAAAAGTAAATGGCATTGATTATCATCCGCCTTACCTTTTTGATTCTTGGGCGATTCCAAACATCAAAGCAATGTTTGAGAGGACAAAACAATTTATTCAGCCAGAAGATATTAAACTCATTGAACAAACGATGACACAATATGCGGAAATTCCCGTTGATGACTTACTGCATTGTTTTGTCCACGGAGATTTTACAAAAGCCAACATAATGAAAGGTAAAGACGGCAAAATCTATGTCTTAGATTTCTCGGTTGCTAATTGGTATCCACGAATTCAAGAACTTGCCGTCATTGCTGCAAACTTATTATACGAAGAAGGCGACTCGAAATCGTTACGAGAGAGGGCTGAACGGGTTTTGGAAATTTATGATAAATTAAATCCGCTCACGCCAGAGGAGAAAAAGTATCTTTACGCTTATTCGCTGGCTGGCGTTGCTATGGAATTTATGGGCGGTCATCAAGAAAAATTTATCAAGGGCAACGTCACCGAAGAAACGGAGTATTGGCTCAATTTGGGGCGGAGCGGATTAAGAAAAGAGCTTACCTAAAATTATGAAAACAAAAAAGCAAAACTGCATAATAATCCACGGTTGTCCCTCGGACACTGAAAAAGCGATGAACCCAGAAACGAGGACTTATGATAAACATTGGATTCCATGGCTCAAACGAAACCTCATCGCCGCCGGAATAAAAGCGGAAACGCCGCTTATGCCCGACCCATGGGAGCCAAGCTATCAAAAATTCAAAGCAGAACTTGAAAAGTACGAAGTTAGCGAAAATACAATTTTAGTCGGGCATAGTTGCGGCTCCGCTTTTCTGGTTCGCTGGCTCGGAGAAACAAAGAGAAAAATTTTCAAACTTATTCTTGTTGCGCCGTGGAAAATCTCCGATAAGAATGATGAGTTTAAAAAAGAATTTTACACCTATTCGATTGACGAGGGTATAAAATCGCGCGTAAACGAAATTGTGATGTTTACTGCCGATGATGAGGAAAACGAAGGAAAAGAAAGCTTGAAAATTTTTCACCAAGCATTGGGTGGTACAGTTATCGAATTAAAAGGACACGGACATTACACGCTCGGCGATATGGGAACGGAAGAATTTCCTGAATTGTTAGAAAAAATTGTCCAATTCGATAATCGCAAAGCTTTGATTGTGCCTAT
>JACOXB010000012.1 GCA_016176505.1 Candidatus Colwelliibacteriota bacterium
TCATCGGCGGCCTGAATCCACTCGTTCAAAAG
Organism: Candidatus Colwelliibacteriota bacterium; assembly: GCA_016176505.1. GTDB lineage: Bacteria > Patescibacteriota > Minisyncoccia > UBA6257 > Colwellbacteraceae > JACOXB01. Next base: position 33 of record JACOXB010000012.1, read on the forward strand.
AGCGTCAGTAATGGACGAATCGTCCACTTGATTTTTGATAGCTGTTTTTATTTCGCCTCTGGTCATAGATTTAGATGTCGTCCCTAATAATGATCGTGACCTGTTTGTAGCCGGTCTGAATTTTCGTATCGGGGAATGTGACCTCTACTTCCCCGAGATATGTCCCGACAGTGTTCGTGTCTCCTGCCGCCCAAACATAGCGGCATTTTCCCTTAGTCGCATCGGTAATCGCGCAGGTGCTTCCGTTAATCTTCACGGACCCGGTGGTCGAGTCCTTCATATAAAATTTCACTGTCGCGCCGGTAAGATCGACAGGAGCTCCGTCTTGAGTGATTTCGAACTCAAGGTATGGTTTTGTGTCGTTTTGTACGATTTTAATACTGGCCATAATTTACAAATTGATATCTTGTTTTGCGCCTTTGAGCTCGACCTCTTTTTTCGCGCTCTTCAGCTCGGTTGTTTGTTTGAAACTTGAAAGCAGAACTCCAATCTTTGCTGTCAGAAATTGAATGGCGATTTTAATCGTTGGCGGGAAGATCGGGCCGTTCAAGAGCCCCGCCGCAATGCGGACCGCCTGGGTAATCACTTTACCGACAGATCGTATAATCGAATCGGCCACTTGCACGATTTCGTTAAGATTTGCGTATCGCGTAAGAAGCTTTGCGAGCGAATCCGCTATGCTCACTGCTTCTGCAAATAATCGGATACCTTTCTTCAAAGCCGAATCAGTAATTGTAATGGTTTGCGCAAGCGTTCTCGACACGCTTCGGGCTGTCGAGTCCACTATCACGGCAATCTCTTTAAGAAGCTTCAATGATTGGCGCATCATAAAATCAGAGACGACAACCGCATCAGCAAGCACTTTCAAAATCTGTTTGCCGACCAAATCAGCAATTGAAACTGCTTCGCTAAAAATCTTGGCCGTCTGGCGGATTATTGCGTCCGCAACGCTTATCGTTTCGGCAAGCAGTTTCGTGAACGGCATGACAACGCCGTCAGCAATGATGATTATTTCGGAGAGGATTTTTTGTAGCTTGCTCGCCGTCACGCTATCGGCTATTCCCACTGCTTCGGCAAGCGCTTTGCCGGCCTGCCGGATAGAGCTGTCCGCAATTAATACTGCCTCTGTAAAAATCCTTAACCCCTGCTTCAAAACCGAATCGGCTATCAGCACTGCTTCATCAAACGCGCGGCTAACTTGCCGATTTAAATTATCAATAACCGATATTGCTTCCCCGAATATCTTTTGGCCTTGATTACTGATGATCCCCGCGATGATTATCGCTTCGGCGAACGCTCTTGCGGTCTGCCGAATAACTGAATCAGCAAGGATCACTGATTCGATCAATGCCTTCCCTATGATTTTTGCGAACGAATCAGCAACGGCCAAAATTTCCGCAAAAACTTTTTCTGCTCTCTTGGCTAAAATGTTAGTGATTATTACCGCTTCGCCAAAAAATCTCTGCACAACAACCAGCCAGCTGTCGATAACAGCCACCGCTTCGCTCAAAATCTTTCCGCCTTGCCGGATAAGGGTGTCGGCAATGGTCACGATCTCACTAAATACCCGGGCCGTTTGTTTTTCTATTGCGTCGACAATAAACACCGCCTCCGCAAAAATCTTGGCGGTTATTTGGGCAATAAAAGCATCGGCCACCAATACGGCTTCAATTAGGTTTTTCCCAGTTTGCCGCGCGAGGCTATCGGCAACAGCTATCGTCTCGCTTATCTGCCGCCCAGTTTCTCGGATCAGCGAGTCGGCAACCAAAACCAACTCGCCTAGCGCCTTGGCGGATGAGCGCATCGCCGAATCAATTATCAAAACCGCTTCTGCCAAACTCCTGCCAGTTTGCTTGATAGCTGAATCTATGACAGCAACAACTTCTGCCAAATCTCTGATAAAAACTTTTAAAGCTGTTAGTGAGTCCGCAATAATCACTGACTCGAAGAACGCTCGAATAACTTGTTTTGCCAATGTGTCGGCCACAGCCACGGCTTCAAGGAACGCTCTTTGAGCGGCTTTGATAGCAGAGTCAGTTACGGCAATCGCGTCGGCAAGAAATTTTTGCGAGGCCCGCAGAAGAGAGTCGACTATAGCCACAACTTCTGCAAAACTTCTGCTCATTTGCTTCAAAACCAAATCGGCTATTACGACAACCTCTGCAAAAATTCTGCTCGCAATTAATTGATTCGCGATGGCATCGGCAATCGTTACGGCTTCCTGCGCAAACTTTTGGGTCTGCTTCAAAAGTGAGTCCGCAATAATTACAGCTTCCACAAATGAGCTCTGGATCGATTTCGTCAGCGAGTCGGCAACTGCTACTGCATCGATAAGAACCTTTTGGGCTTGACGAGCTACAGAGTCAGCAATAGCAATGATCTCCTCAAATACTCTTTGCGCCGTCCAAGTTCTCAAAAAGTCATCGACAAGCGTTATCGCTTCTTCAAGCGTTTTGATTCCTTGTCGGATTGCTGTATCTATAAGCAATATCGATTCAAAAATAATCCGCTGGCTTTCTTTGAAAATT
>JACOXB010000013.1 GCA_016176505.1 Candidatus Colwelliibacteriota bacterium
TCGACCCTCGGAGTGGCGCAGCTAACGCGTTAAGCCGGCCGCCTGGGAAGTACGGCCGCAAGGCTGAAACTCAAAGGAATAGACGGGGACTCGCACAAGTGGTGGAGCATGAGGTTTAATTCGATAACAAGCGAGGAACCTCACCAGGGCTTGAAACTCCGACGTTCTATTTTTCCGAAAGGAAAGAAATCCGCAAGGAGGTCGGAGCAGGTGTTGCATGGTCGTCGTCAGCTCGTGGCTTGAGCTGTTCCCTTAAGTGGGGAAACGAGCGCAACCCTTGTCTGGTGTTACAAGTGTCACCGGAGACCGCCCAGCACCATTTTCCGGAGCGCTCACACTAACCATAGCACTATGGTTAGTCGTGGGCTTTAGGTTGTGAACAGAAATGTTCGGGAAAATGGTGCTGGGAGGAAGGAGAGGATGATGCCAGATCAGCATGGCCCTTTGATGCCCTGGGCAACACTCATGCTACAATGGCCGGTATAACGGGTTGCCAAGCCGTAAGGCGGAGCTAATCCCTAAAAACCGGCCCCAGTTCGGATTGGGGGCTGCAACTCGCCCTCATGAAGTCGGAATCACTAGTAATCGCGGATCAGCACGCCGCGGTGAATACGTTATCGAGTCTTGTACTCACCGCCCGTCAAGTCAGGGGAGCCGGGAAAAGGTGAAGGTTCGCTCGTCGAAACTAGCCTTAGCTTGGTGACACGGACTAAGTCGTAACAAGGCACGGGTAGCGGAAGCTGTCCGTGGATCAATTACACTTTTAGGATTCGATTTTAAGAGCGTTGGCCGATGAGCTCTAAGTCTCGGCTGCTTGGGGCAACTAAAAGATTTGCTGTCTTCTCTTTCACAAATTTCACTAATTTGACGGAGTGAATTTTGCGGCATCTTCGCGACGCGAGGAGCGAAGTGTACCTGGAAGGTACACGAGCGACGAGCAACAAAGAAGATAGCCAAAATTCACCCGCCTTTAGGAAGCCCAAGAATGACAAATTTCTTCGTTGCTCCGCCTCGAAATACTCTTCGAGTATTACTTCGTTGTCGCGCCTCGAACTTTGATCATTCTTCGGCTTTCAAATTTAGCGAAATTTGTGAAAGAGAAGACTGTGTTATAATTACCTTGATGGCAGATCAAAAGACGGTCTTGGTTATTGAAGACGAGATTTTTCTTTCCCAGCTCTTAACCAACCGCCTTAAAGACTCTGGGATTAATGTTGTGGTGGCCGCCTCTTATGAAGAAGGGCTTGCGGCCTTAAAAACCAGCCAACCGAATTTGGTTTTGCTCGATATTATCCTTCCCGGCAAGCAAACCGGCTTTGAGCTTCTAGCCCAGGCCCGCCAGGATCCAATATTAAAAGACATTCCTTTTGTAATTATTTCTAATTTAGGTCAGGAAACTGATGTTGCCCGGGGCAGGGAGCTCGGTGTGATTGAATATTTTGTGAAAGCCAAAACCCCGCTCGATGGTCTAGTTGAAAAAATTAAGGCCATCCTTGAGGCCCAAAAATGATATAATAGGATCGGTAAAGGTCGCGCAGATAGAAAAACTGATGGAAAGAGATAAAAAAGGGTTTACTCTAGTAGAGCTCCTGATTGTTATCGGCATTATTGCCATTTTGTCAGCCGCGGTCATTTTCACCTTAAACCCGGCCGAACTCTTGGCTCAATCGCGTGATGCCCAGCGGATTGCCGACTTCGACACCTTGAGGTCGGCTATTACTATTTATCTTACCGACGTCACGTCGCCTACTTTAGGCGAGACTGAATATGTAACGAGCGGTACCGCCTGCGGTTTGGGAGATGCGGTTTGCACGACGAGCACTGATTACACGGTTGATGGCGGCGGCTGGGTAGACATTAACTTTACCTCAATCACTGGTGGTTCGCCGCTCGCTACTTTGCCCCGGGATCCGACAAATAACGCGAACTACAATTACGCTTACGACGGCAATAACACGGCTAAGACTTTTGAGCTTAACTCTAGGCTTGAGAGCACCAAGCACCGGGATAAGATGGTGAACGATGGCGGCGACGACAACACCTGCACCGGCTCCTATGTCGATACCACCTGTTACTACGAAATAGGTAACGACCCGGGCCTAAACCTTTAATGCTTGATTTCTCAAGCTACTTTTCTCTTGGCGTTTTAGGATTAATTAGCGGAGCGTCCCAGTTTGAACTGGGGCGTTCCATATTGGGCCGGCATTACCGGAAAATTTTTATTTTCTCTATTATTGCTATTTTTAGCTGGCAGGTCTTTCTAGCCCTTGCTCAATACAAACTCTGGTCTGCCTCACCGCTCACCCAACTGCTTTTGCCGCCTCATCAAGGGATCGATTACTTCCTTTCTTTTGTTATCAGCCGCCTTTTTCTACCCTACCTTATTTCTCTCGCCATAGCGCTTTTTATGATTTTTCTCCTACCCCGCTTGAATAAAAAATTCGACGAACGATTTTTTGAAACTGAAGAACCTTATTTTGCCGCCCTCGCCGTGTTTTTAGTTGGTCACCCCGGTTGGCTAATATATCTCGTTGTTTTAATTTCCCTATACTTAATACTTCATACGGCATACTTTATACTGCGGCGCGAAGCGGTGCGCCTCTCGCCGTACCGCCTGTGGGGAGCCACCGCCCTTTTTGTTATACTCATTAATGAATACTGGCTTTCCCAAACTAATTGGTGGAGCCGGCTCGGGGTTTAATGTTTCGCCTGCCTGACGAAAAATTAAAAGAACTACTGCTTAAAGAAAAGGTTATTGCGGCCGAAGATTTTGAGTCGAGTCTTAAAGAAGCCCAACGGCTTGAAGGCTCTGTGGCCGATGTTTTGATTTCTCGGGGACTGGTGCCCCGATACTATATTGCCCAAGTTGTGGCTAATTATTTGGGCGTGGCCCCGGCGGCGCTCGGTGATAGACAACTTGATCCGGCGACTATTAAACTTTTGCCCGAGGATTTGGCTCGTCAGAAAAGAGTGGTGGTTTTTGGCCGGGAATCCGATGGCTTTCTTTCAGTGGCGATGGAGGATCCGAGCGATTTAAATATCGCCCAGTTTTTAGAAAATTATCTTAAGGCTAAAGTTAAGCCCTACTTAGCCTCGGAAGAAGACCTTAATAAAGCCTTTTCCCTTTACGGTCAGCTCACCGCCCTGAGTTTCAAAAAGGTAATTGAAGAAAATATTAATGCCTCGACAAGAGGCAAGATAAAAAGCGAAGCCGAAGCGGCCCAAGATGTTCCCATCGTCGCCATTGTCGATAATATTCTTTCTTACGCTCTATCGCTGCGAGCCTCAGATATTCATCTTGAAATTTTTGAGGGGTTTATTTTAGTTCGCTATCGAGTTGACGGCATTCTTCACGAGATTCTAAGAATTCCTAAGGAGATTCATCCGGCAATTGCGGCGAGAATCAAATTGCTCGCTGGGTTGAAAATAGACGAACACTACAAACCTCAGGATGGCCGCTTTCGTTATCAGATTGCCGGCGACACGGTTGATATCCGGGTGGCCGTGATGCCTACTTTTTCGGGCGAGAAAGTGGAGATGAGGCTACTTGCAGCCACCAATAAGCCTTTATCCTTCACCGAGCTCGGGATGCTCGAAGGCACGATTAAATCGCTTGAGGAAAATATTAAGAAAAGTTACGGCATGGTTTTAGTCTGCGGTCCGACCGGTTCTGGCAAAACAACGACTTTGTATGCCGTGCTGGGGGTTTTAAACCGGCCCGAAGTTAACATTATTACAATTGAGGACCCGATTGAGTATAACGTCCAGTACATTAATCAAACTCAGGTTAATCCGGCGGCCGGCATTACTTTCGCGAGCGGTCTTCGGGCCATTCTCCGCCAAGATCCGAATATTGTCTTAGTGGGCGAGATCCGCGATTCCGAAACGGCCGGGATTGCGGTTCAGGCATCCTTAACCGGCCATCTCGTTCTTTCAACCCTACACACGAATGATGCGCCGACGGCCGTGCCCCGGCTTTTTGATATGGATATTCAGCCGTTCTTGGTAGCGGCGGTTTTAAACGCGGTTCTTTCCCAAAGGCTGGTTCGGAAGATTCATCTTGACTGCATCGAGTCATATGAGCCGGATGAGCCAACCCTTAAACTTATCCGCGAGCAGTTAACCGAAGTGGGGCTCACGCCTGAAGAGATCGAGGCCAGCTTACCCACTCGTTTCTATCGCGGCAAAGGCTGCGCGGCTGATAATTTTACAGGATACGCTGGCCGGCTCGGTATTTTTGAGATTCTTAATGTCAGCGAAGAGATCAGAAAACTGATTATTGATCCCAGCTTTTCACTTGATAATTTAAAAGTTCAGGCCAGGCGAGAGGGAATGATTTCGATGTTTGAAGACGGCTTGCGCAAGGTCGGTCGGGGGATTACCACTATCGACGAAGTCTTAAGAGTCATCCAGGAGTAAAATAAAGTTATGCGCTTTTATTATATTGCGTCTCATCCCAACGGCCAGGTAGTGGAAGGCAATATTGAAGCCCAGAATCCTTCGGCTGTGCTTGATTGGATGCTCTCCCAGGGCTTGCGGCCGGTTTCGATTAAAGCTATTGGAGGCGTTGAGACTAAGAAGAAGCGCTTCGCTCTTTTTGGCGAGCGAATTGCGGTCGAAGATAAAGTATTTCTGACTAAATATTTAGCCTTAATGCTTCGGGTCGGTACCGACCTTTTCCGAGCGATTGATATTTTGATTGCTGATTTTGATAAGCCGGTGATGAGGTCGCTTCTGGTTGAGGTTCGGGATACCCTAGCTAAAGGCCAGCCCTTTTACACCACTTTTGCGAAGTACCCAAAATACTTTCCCAGTGTTTACGTTAACTTGATTAAAGCCGGTGAGACCTCGGGCAATCTAGACGGGGTGCTCGATCGCCTAAGTAAGGATTTGGAAAAGGAGTGGGCCTTAAGGAATCGGATTAAAAGCACTCTAATCTATCCGATAATCCTCGTCGGTCTGTCGCTCCTTGTTTTATTCTTAATGGTTTCTTTTGCTCTGCCGAAAATTGCCGAGACCTTTATGGGTGGCGCGCTGGAGCCGCCGCTCTTCTCGAGAGTGGTTTTTACTATCGGTTTATTCCTTAAAGACTTTACCTGGCTGATTATGCCCCTCCTTATAATTTCTGCTTTCGGCCTCTGGTTCTTCTTTAAAAGAACGCTCGTTGGCCGCCGCCTGATGGAAAGATTAGCTTACCGTCTGCCCGTTATTCGGGAAGTGATGAAGAAAATCTCACTTGAACGATTCGCTTCTGTTTTTTCATCCCTCATTCGTTCAGGCACGCCGATTCTTGAGGCGATTGAAATCACGGCTGACGCCGTCGGCTCAGTCGAACTCAAGCAGTCGCTTATCCGCATCTCGCGCGAAGGTATTGCCAAGGGGCTCACGGTTGGCGAAGCTTTCCGGCGCGAAGTTTATTTCCCAAGGGTGGTGGTTAACCTGATTGCGGTTTCCGAACGTGGCGGCCACCTAGAAGAAGTGCTTGAAACCTTAGCTGATTTTTACGAATCCGAAATTGACTCCTCGATTAAAATTTTAGTTTCTTTCTTAGAGCCGATTTTACTCCTCTTTATTGGTTTGGTGGTGGGGGGCATTGCTTTAGCGGTCATCATCCCAGTCTACCAATTAGTATCAAGTATTTAGTATGAAAAAGGCCGGTTTCACCTTGGTCGAATTTCTGCTGGCTCTGGCTATTTTTATTGTTTTAGCCGCCGTCGGTTCAGCTAATTATGCCTCTTTTAGGAGTAGGCGCCTGCTTGAAGAGCAGGTTGATATTGTAGTGGCTGATATCCGGGAAACCATATCTCGTTCTCGAACTCAAGAGAGCGATAGTCAGTGGGGCATTCGTTTTGATAATCCGGCTGGCAATAACAATGACTATTACCAGATTTGGTATGGCGCGAGTTACGCCGGCGGCACAATTGTTGAAAGGGCAAACCTGAGTCCGGGGCTTAACTTTACTGATCCAGCTTCGGCGGCCTCGGAAGATGTCATTTTCTCTAAGGCCACCGGCCTGCCCACGGCGAGCGCTACTATAATCATTCAATCTTCGTCGAGTTCAACTAGCGGCACTATCCAAATAAACACCCAAGGGCAAGTCAGCTACTCTTTTGATTAGGTATAACCCCCACATCAATTAGGGATATGTGGAGATCGGCATTTATCTGGTTGTCTCGATAGAATTTTTAATTGGTGTGGGGGTATAATTGAATAATGAAGAGGATGGCCCAGAATAATGGGCAATCTTTAGTTGAGGTTATAGTTGGCGCTGCTATCGCCGCCTTAATTATCGGCGGCGCCGCTACCGCTCTTGTCGTGGCTCTCCGCTCGAACAAGCAGGCCACTAATTCTGAAACCGCAGTTTCTTTAGGCGAGGAATTGAGAGATGGGTTAAAGTCGGTGGCCGAGGCTGATTGGCAGGATTTGTATAGTTTAAGTCCTAAAGGAGCGGGCAATCCTTATCATCTTATCGAGTCCGGCAGTCCGCCGGTTCTCGTCACTGCGTCAAGTACCGAAGATGTGGTTGTTAGCGGTATTACCTACACCCGCTCTTTTATTACCGAGAATGCTAACCGGGATTCAAACGGCGATATTGTTTCAAGCGGCGGCACCGAAGACACCTCAACCCAGAAAGTGACTGTTACAGTTACCTGGTCAAGCACTGGCGGTACTGCCCAGGCTCAGATTGTTGAGTATTTCACCCGCTGGTCAAAAAACGCGGTGGTCGATTTTACTGACTGGAGCGGCTCTTCCGGAACCGAGGGGCCCTCGGTAGAGGGCGAAATAAGACTCCAATAAATTATGAGAAGATTAATCACCGATATTTATAGGCCCCCGGAAGTATTTTCTAAACGTTATTTTTTCCGAGGAGTAATTATTTTAGTTATTGGTCTTAGCCTGATTTTTGGTAATTGGCTTGGTTTGCTTCAGTTCCCAGGCGGAATCCAAAAAGCAGAGGCGGCGGTAACAGTAACGGGCCTAACCTCAGCTTACGACGGAGTAAACAGGACCTCTTATTCGACTGCCTCAATTACGCCGTCTGCTAATAAGCTTATTTTAGTTTCCCTTGTAACTCGCGGCGGAACTGTTAATCCAACAGTATCGGGAAATGGATTAACTTGGGACACGGTCAAGATTGAAGGGGAGGGGCTAAACATGGCCTTATGGGTTTTTCGCTCTATGGGAGCCTCCCCTTCAACTGGAAGCATTACTTTTAATTTTGGAGCAGAAACTCAATCTGCGGCTGCCTGGAGCGTTGATGAATTTTCCAATATGGATACGGGGGGGACAAATGGCTCAGGAGCGATAGTCCAGTCTGTAGGAAACACGGTTACAGGCACATCGATTACGGTTACCCTCGCCGCCTTTTCTGATGTTAATAACGCCACTTTCGGGGCGGTTGTCCACAACAGAAATGAAGCTCACACCCAAGGGGATGGGTTCACCAAGGTCTCAGATGTATCAGGGGCTTCCCCCGACCAAGCTCTAATGGCGGAGTTTAAGGGCACAAACGATACCTCGGTTGATGCCTCTTGGGTAACTTCGGGCTCGGCTAGGGGAATTGGAATTGAGATTAAGGCGGCCGTTCCTGCTCCCACCGTCACCTCGGTCACTGGTCAGAATCCCCAGTCAACTGCTGGCGGATTTTCCATCACCATCAATGGCACTGATTTCGTCGCCACACCATCGGTTACGGTTGGCGGCACTTCAGCCACTGGCGTCACCTTCGTCAGTTCCACCGAGCTCACGGCTACGGCACCGGCTAAGGCGGCTGGTTCCTACGATGTGGTTGTCACTAATCCTGATTCCCAAGCTGGGACCTGCACTACTTGTATGACTTATATTGCGCCGCCAACCGTAACCGATGTTAGTCCTAATAGCGATTTAAATACGGCTGGCGGCGAAACAGTGACTATCACCGGTACCGGCATTAAAGTCGGTTCGAATGGCGTAAAAGTCGATACCACCAATGCCACTACCTCTGGTACTTCAACTTCAGCCACTTTTACAACCCCCGCTCACGCGGCTGGCAGTGTTACCCTCCGAGTCTACGGTGATCAGGGGACTGATTCAAACGGGATTTACTATGACTACAGTCCGTTTACTTACGGCTCTGGGGGCGAGGCCGCCTCAGGTAACTTAATTTCAAGCACTTTTGATACTGGTTTTTCAGGCGGAGTGAAGATTAATTCGGTCCTTTGGCAGGGGACTCTCGGAACCGGCGGCACTAATAATGTTAAGTTTCAAGTGGCGAGCGCTAACTGTTCAAACGGCGCCACTAATGCGCCGACTTGCACCACGAGTACTGGTTGGGGCGGTTCGAAAACAAGTGGTGACGGCGCTTTTATCGGTTCTGATGGCACCTCGAGCACCTACTACGGGCCAGTTTCGCCCAACACCCCGTCAGTTACTCCGACAAACCACCATAATAATAAGCGCTATTTCCGCTATAAGGTTTTCTTAGATAAAGATGCCGAGTCCACTACTCCGGTTGTCCAAAATGTAATCCTCAACTACTCACCATGAAGGGTGTTTCGGCGTTGCCGGTCATTCTCTTAGTCTCGATGATCATTTTGGAGCTCGCTATTGCCGTGGCCCTGACCGCCAGTAGTTTAAGCAACACTTTTTATGGCGAAAGGATGGCAAGCGAGGCTTTATCGGCCGCCCGGGCCGGAGCCGAAGATGCGATTATCAGGGTGATCCGCTATAAGAATTGCCCGACCACTGGCTGCCCGGCTTCTTATACCGTAACCGTCGGTTCTCGGACCGCTGATGTAACCATTGCGAGCGATGGATCCGGGCACATCACCATTAACTCAACCGGTGCCGCTTTTACCAGGAAAAAGAAAGTTCAGGTAATTCTAGGGGTTAATTCCTCGACTGGCGAGGTCAAACTTCAATCATTTGCTGAAGTTGCCCTATAATACTTACTAAGGATAATTTGACCAACTTCATTAGTAAATTAACCCATAAGTTAGCCCCGCCGCTTTTAGTGGTCGGGCTTGAGCTTAATGATTCGGCAGTAAGAGTTTTGGATTTAAAAAGGCAAAAATCGGCTTTTTACCGCTTGCCCCCGGGGCTTATTGAAGGCGGAATGATTAAAGATCGAGTCGGCCTAGCGGGTATTCTAAAGCAAGTTTACAAACAGGTTGCTCCGAGGCGGCGCCGACCAATGAGCGCTATTTTAAGTTTGCCCCTGAACAATGTTTACCTTCAGGCTTTGAGCTTGCCCAGGGTGGTCGAGGAGAATCTAGCCGAAGCTGTTGATCTTAATTTAAAAATGATTTCGCCCATCGCCGTCGAACAAGCTTATTATGACTGGCAGGAATTAGGGGCTAAATCAGCCGAGAATCAAATCGAGCTCTTAGGCGCTTTTGTCTCCCGGGGAGTGGTCGATGATTTCGTGGGGGTTCTCGAAGAAGGCGGCTTTGGCACCGCCGCGGTTGAGTTTAAAAGTTTAAGTTTTACCCGGGAATTACTAGCCCAAAAAATTATTACTCCGACCGAATCTTATTTAGTGGTCGAAATGGCAGCCGAGGGTTTGAATTTTATTCTTGTGGATTTCTCGAGTCCGATCTTTCATTATTTTTATCCCTGGCGTTTGATTCAGGGCGAGGCGAGAACAATTAATATCGACGACTTTAAACGCGTGCTTGAAGAAGAGACTCGCCGAATTATCAATTTCTATGCTACCCATCGGAGCGGCGGCGGCATCTCCGAGCTCATTTTTTTAAGTTCGGTTCTCGGAGAAGAGATTACGAGCCTTGCTTCTTCTAAGTTCGGAAACTTGAAGTCAAGATTGCTTGAAGGGGAGACCGTAAGTGCGGCAAGCGGAGCGGCGAGACGCGGCCTCCTGCCTCGTGGAGCTGATTTTGAGATCAGTCTTTCTAATCTAAGTGCCAGAGAAGTTTTTGAGCATAGCCAGCTTATAAATTTCCTCGGTGTCTGGCGCAACCTTGCCTTAACCTTGGTCGGCTTTCTTTTAATTCTCTTTTCCGCTTCAGACTTTTTTCTCCGGCGTACGGGCGCGGAGGTGGCCCGGGAGCAGGGTTTAAGCTTGGCTGAGTCGGATATAGTCGAATTAACTGAGCTTAAACAGAAAGTAGAAGAGTTTAACCGTTTAGTTTCTTTTGTTGGCGAAATAAATTCGAGCGAGAAAGATCTCGGACCTTTGATCGAGAAAGTTACTGATCTAGCCGGTTCGGAAATCACTATCAGCCGGTTTACATTCCCAGGTGCTGGTCGGCCTATTACCGTTAACGGCATTGCGACAAGCGAAAATGCCGCCATCGACTTTAAAAACCAAATTGCGGCCCAGCCTCAGTTTAGCGAAGTCAGCCTACCGCTTTCAGCTATAACCCAAACGAGCGAAGGCCAGGTTTTCTTCACTATTAGTTTTAAAGTTAATTCACTCGCGTTTTAACTAACGAGTCAAAGAGCCGAATATAACTCTTTGGCTCGCCCCAAACGCTTCTTCAAGCAAGAGATAATCTTTGGCGTTAATCGGTCGCAAGATAAATTCACCAGCCTTGCCTTTTTGCTTTCTAATACCAAAGCGAAGTCGCCAGAAGTTTTTAGTGCCCAAAGAGTTAATTACGCTTTCGGCGCCTTGATGGCCAGCCGAACCCCGGCCAAAAGAGAACCGGAATTTGCCGAGGGGAAGATCTGAATCATCGTGAACCACAAGAACTTCTTCCGGCCGAAGACCATATTTTTTAAGCGCCGCCCTTATATATTTACCCGACTGATTCATATAAACATCGGTTTTCAGGAGCTCAAAGTCAACCTTCTCGTTATTAAGATAATCAATGAAAAGATGCCCCGTGTTGTGGTAGGTCTTTTGGTATTCGGGTAGAGGATTACCCAAACCAATTATGAGCCTTATCTCTTTTTTCCCGTTCGGATCCATCGATTTGCCACCTTCTTTTAATTGTATTAGAATGCCTCGAGAAAGACGACAGCCACGGAACTATGAGACAGCTTTTCGCTTCAATTCTTGAGATTTTAGAGACGCTCGTTATCGTCCTTGTCTCAATTTATTTTGTTTACAGTTTTATCGCCCAGCCTTTCTTAGTCCAGGGGGCGAGCATGGAGCCGAACTTTGAAAGCGGCGACTACCTCTTGGTTGACGAGGTTACTTATCGTCTCCGGGAGCCGGATCGGGGCGAGGTGATCGTTTTTAGAAATCCCAGCAACGAGAATGAATTTTACATTAAGCGGGTTATTGGCCTGCCGGGCGAGTCGGTAGTAATCGAAGATGGTCGGGTTTTAATTGACGGAGAGCAAATTAAAGAAAGTTATTTACCCAAAGGCCAGAATCTGAAAGGGGAATACGTTTTTAAATTAGGAATCGACGAATATTTTGTTATGGGCGATAATCGGTCTCAAAGTTTTGATTCGAGAAGTTGGGGACCGCTTGATAATGATTTAATTATTGGCGTGGTGCGGCTCCGATTCTGGCCGCCTCAGGCCTTCGCTGCCATCTAAGCTTGCATGCCGACTAAAAAGAAGCCGACCGATTTACTCATCCCGCCGCGAGGGATGCACGACATTTTACCTAAAGAAACGCCGCTTTGGGATAAGTTAATCGAGACAACCAGAGAGATTGCTGATTTTTATAATTTCTCTCGGATTGAAACACCGATCGCCGAACGAGTCGAGCTTTTCGAAAGAGGCGTTGGCGAAACCACTGATATTGTCGAGAAGGAAATGTATTTTCTGAAGACCAAAGGCGGTGACCGCTTAGTTCTGCGACCCGAGATGACGGCTCCGGTAATGCGGAGTTATCTCCAAAACGGACTCCATCGCCTGCCTCAGCCCCAAAGGCTTTATTACTTTGGCCCGGCTTTTCGTTACGAGCGGCCCCAGGCCGGACGCTACCGCCAGTTTCATCAGTTCGGCTTTGAGATTGTTGGCGGTGATAGCGACCCGGTTTATGATGCCGAAATTATTGCGGCCTCATACCGCTTAATCGAAAGCTTGAAGATAAAACCCTTGATCATTGAGATTTCGAGCATCGGCTGTCGGATTTGCCGTCCTGGCTATCGCAAAAAGTTAATTGATTATTATCGGGGTAAAGAAATTTGCCGTGATTGCGCAAGGAGGCTAAAAACAAATCCCTTACGGCTCCTCGACTGTAAAAAAGAGGCTTGCCAGCCGATTAAAGCTGATGCGCCGAGTATTCTTGATAGTCTTTGCAGTCCCTGCCGGAGCCACTTAAAGCAGGTGCTTGAATCGCTTGAGGAGATGGGGTTGCCCTATACCCTGAATCCGCTTTTGGTGAGAGGGCTTGATTATTATAACCGGACCGTTTTCGAAATCTTTGTTCAAGAGGAAGTAGTTGGCTTAGCCCTGGCGTCTGGAGGCCGATATGACTATTTGGCCGAGATGATCGGCGGTCGACCAACGCCCGGAGTCGGTGTCGCTGGCGGCGCCGAGCGGATCATTGAATTAATGATGGCTCGCCGGGATGAAATTAAACTGCCCAAACCCAGAGTCAAAATATTTTTGGTTCACATTGGCGATTTAGCTAAAAAAAGAAGCCTCGCTTTAATTGAAGAATTCCGGCGGTCTAATATCGGCGTCATTAGCGCTCTTGGGAAAAATTCACTTTCCGAACAGCTTGAGACGGCCAATAAAGTTGGTTCACCCTTGGCTTTGATTTTAGGTCAGCGCGAAGTTTACGAAGAGAGTATTATCCTCCGAGATATGCAGACCGGAGTTCAGGAATCAGTACCGCTTAAAAAAGTAGTCGAAGAAGTGAAAAAAAGACTAAAATAGCTCGAAAGCTCGACAGCCCGTTAGCAATTAGCCCGGGCTAAGGAGCTAAGAGCTAATGAGCTAACAAGCTAACTCGATGGATTGTTTATTCTGTAAAATCGCAAACAAAGAAATAGAAGCCCAAATTATTTACGAAGACGAAAAGTCGATAGCCCTGCTTGACGTAAACCCGCTTGCTCCTGGGCACACCCTTATTATTCCGAAGGTTCATACTGACTCGATTGGGGCCATGCCCGAAGCAGACATCGGTCCTCTTTTTTTGACCGTGAGAAAGATAGCTGATATGCTAGATGACGCTTTCCGGCCCGAAGGGTTTACTATCGGCATTAATCAGGGTCCAGCTTCCCGGGGCGGAATAGAGCATCTCCATATTCACGTTGTCCCGCGGTGGCATGCTGATAATGGCGGCAGTATTCATTCGATTGTCCATAATCCGCCAAAGGAAAGCCTCGAAGAAATTAAAAAAAAGATCCTCAACGAAAGTCATTAGTTATAAGTTATTAGTTAATTTTATGTCTGCTATTTCAACCAAAAGAAAAGAAGGGGAATCACCCAATTCGCTTATTTATCGCTTTACTAAAAAGGTTCAGCAGAGTGGTGTTTTATATGAAGCTAAAAGCCGGCGCTTTAAGAAGCGTGTTCCGAACCGCAATCGCCGCCGCCGTTCAGCTCTTCACCGGGTTCGGCGAAGCGCCGAAATTGAGAAGGCTAAAAAACTAGGCAGGTTCTAATGGCTTCAATCGACGAACTTAAAGCCGATTCTAAAGCGGCTCTTAAACAAGGCGAAGCCTTAAAACTTGAGACGATTCGCTTTCTTCTTGCAAGCCTTCACAATGCCGAGATTGAAAAAAGAGCCCGTTCGACAAGCCGAGAGGAGGCGGAATTGACCGAAGTCGAAGCGATCGCGGTTCTAAATAAGGAAGCCAAAAAAAGGAAAGAGGCGATGGAAATTTATGCCGGAGCCGGCCGCAAGGATTTGGAGGAAAAAGAAGCCAAAGAACTTGAAATTATTAAATCTTACTTACCGGCTGAACTAACTCCAGCTGAAATCGAAGCTATTATTAATAAAGTAATTAGCGCTGGCTCCGGTTCATTCGGTGAGGTAATGAAAGAAGTAATGGGGCAGGTATCCGGCCGAGCTGATTCAAAGACCGTGAGCGAGCTGGTAAAACAAAAATTAGGCCAAGGATGAACGCTCGGGTTTCCGTTATTGCTCTTGATAAACGTTTTAAAAAGTTAGAAAAAGAGTTAAAGAAAAAAATTTTACTGCCGCTCGAGTTTCTTAAGCTCGGTGAAGTCGAGTTCGAAGTTTATTTAGTGAGCCGTGCCGAGATGCGAAAAATTAACCAAGAGTTCCGCGGTAAAAATCAGCCGACCAATATTCTTTCTTTTCCTTGGCCACGGGAATTCCCTCGAGTTCCCAGAGTCCCCGAGAAGCTAGGAGAAATTTACCTCTGCCCGCCAGTGATCCGTGAGAGAAAAGAGGGGTTCGAGGAGCTTCTCTTCCACGGCTTGCTTCATTTATCAGGTTTTAACCACGATATTAAAAATGCTAGAATGGGTATGAACAAACTCGAATCAAACTTCAGCGAATGGCTCAAGCAGCGATCTTAGGTCTTGATATTGGTTCGGAAACCGTAAAAGCAGTAGTCGCGGAATCTGGCTCCGGCGGCCGGATGGTTTTGCGCGCAAGTTTTAATAAGCCTTCAGAAGGCCTGCGGCGGGGAGTGGTGGTTGACATGGAAGCCACGGCCGGCGTGGTCCGCTCTTTACTCTCCGAGGTCAGACAAATTGATAAATCAGCCCTAAAAAACATCTATCTTCGCGTAGGCGGAGCTGATGTTAAAGTCCAGAGTTCGCGGGGGATTACGGCTGTTTCCCGGGCTAATGCTGAGATTTTTAAGGATGATATCGATCGGGTGGTTCAGTCGGCCCAAGCTCTGAATTTGCCCTCAAATCGGATGATTCTCCACACCCTTAATCAGGAATTTATTGTTGATGGAATCGGCGATATTGAAGACCCGTTGGGTATGACCGGCGCCCGGCTTGAACTTATCAGCTTAATTGTCGATGCTTTCGAGCCGCCGGTTAAGAATTTAACCAAAACCGTTACTCAGAGCGGCGGCAGTATCGGCGGTTTAGTTTTCGGACCGCTCGCCGCCGCGACTGCGGTTCTCACAAAAAATCAAAAAGAGTTAGGCACTATTTTAATTGATATTGGTTTTGGCACCACCGGGATTGCGGTTTATGAAGAGAATAAACTTTTACACACAAAAGTCCTGCCAGTTGGCGCGGGCCACATCACGAACGATTTAGCTTACGCCTTAAAAGTGCCGGTTGAGGTGGCAGAGAAAATAAAACTTTCCTACGGTTATGCTCTGTCTCGTGAAGTTTCCGGCAAAGAAAAGGTGGAGTTGAAAAAGTTTGATGAAAAAAGTAAAGGCGAACCCTCACGGAAATATATCGCCGAAGTAATTGAGATTCGTTTAAGCGAAATTTGCGATTTGATTGGCGATGAGCTCCGAACTATTGGCCGGGAAAAATTGCCCGGTGGTGCGGTCATCACTGGCGGCGGGGTGAAGCTTCCCGGAATCGTCGAACTTATAAAACAGGAACTTAAAGTTTCAACCCAGATCGGTCTGCCGCGGGCGAGCGATTTCGAAGCTGATTCGCCGACCGCCCTCAGCTTGCTCGAGGCTCCGGAGTATGCTTTAGTTTTAGGGTTGGTGCTCTCAAGCGTCGCAACTAAGCGGCCTAGACGTGAGTCTTTGAGCCGTAATCCGATTATCAATTTTCTCAAGAATCTTATTCCTTAATCGTGGCCAGGCGTACTAAAAAAAGAATTAGCAGAAAAAGGGTTACTAGAAAAACCACGAAGCGAGTCCTGCCCGCCGCGAGGCGGGTGCGCCGGGTTCGCCGCCGTCCGGTTCTCGAGGGAAAAGAATCTTATTCCTTGTCTCCGGGCCGTCGGGGCAAGAGCTTTGTGAAAATTAAAGTGGTGGGTATTGGCGGCGGCGGCGGCAATGTCATTACCCGGATGAGAAAAGATTTTACCCAACGAGGAGTGGAATTTATTGCCATTAATACTGATGTTCAAGACCTTGAGGCTTGCGATGCTCATCAAAAACTCCATATTGGTCGAGCCCTAACAAGAGGGTTGGGCGCTGGGATGAATCCGGAAATTGGCCAGCAGGCAGCTGAAGAAAATCGTTCTGAGATTTTGGAAGCGCTCCAAGGTGCCGACATGCTATTTTTAACTGCCGGTTTTGGCGGCGGCACTGGCACCGGTGCCCTGCCGGTCGTGGCTGATATAGGAAGAGAGGCCGGAGCCTTAACCGTGGCTGTAGTTACCAAGCCTTTTGCTTTTGAGGGTAGCGCTCGGATGAGAATTGCGGAAGATGGTGTTCTAAGAATTAAAGACAGGGTTGATACCTTTTTAGTTATTCCCAATGACCGTATCTTCAGCATTATTGACCAGGATACGCCGGTGCTGAAGGCATTTGAGAAAATTGATGAAATTTTAAAAAGTTCGGTGAGGGGCGTGGCTGAAATTATTGCCGCCGCCGGCTTAATTAATGTGGACTTTGCCGATGTCGAAGCGATCATGCGCGACGCTGGTATGGCTGTGGTGGGCGTAGGTGTTTCCTCGGGCGCTGACCGGGCCGTGAAAGCCGTGACTCAGGCCGTAAGTTCGCCGCTGCTTGATATTTCTATTGAAGGCGCAAAAAGCGTTCTCTTTGGTATTGCTGGCGGCCGGGATTTAAAAATGACCGAAATTAATGAAGCCGCGAGATCGATTACCGAGAATGTTGATCCGGGTGCCAAAATTATTTTCGGCGCTTACAATGATCGAAAAATTAAACCAGGTCAGATAAAAATTATTTTAATCGCTACTGGTTTTAACGGCATGGCCCTGAAGCGCGATTCTTTGCCTTCATTATTTATTGAGCGGGCGGAAACTTCACCTTTGGTTCAAGAAGAGTTTGAAGAAGTTGGGCCGCGGCTTGGTTTCAATGAGGCCAAGTCAAGCTCCAAAGCCGAAGAAGAAAAAGGCTCGGAGAGCGAACCCGCTGAAGACACTTGGGATGCGCCGGCTTTTTTGAGAAAGAAAAGGAGACGTTAGGACGTAGGGGGGCCGCGGGAAGATATTTTCCCTCCGCCAATACACCTCCGGGCATCAGAAATTCACCTCGCTCCCACGCTGCTCCGCCACCATGCTACGCGGGTCCTGGCTCGCCACGCGGCTTGCTCGGGAATTTCTAGGATACCCCCCGGCAGATATTGGCTACGAGGGAAAATATCTTCCCTGATTGCCAGTGTATCCTGTTTATTAAGGATTGGAGGAGACGAGAGTCTCTTTTTGACAACCCCCTCTCTTTTGGGGCTCGTTATCCACAAGACTGGACTTTTCAGGGCCATGCTATAATGCCCTTGCGTTAAGAGTTCTTTCTCTAATCTTCTCAAAAGCCAATTCGAGATTATTCGAGAGAGAATTCGAACTTGATTCGAATTAAATTTATGATCACCAAGCAGAGAAAAGAGGAAATCAATCGAACTTTTTCCGAGAACTCACTTCGGATTCTGAAAAAGAGATATCTTTTAACAGATAGCAAGGGCAGCCAGGAGTCACCGGCTGATATGTTCGAGCGAGTGGCAAAGTATTTAGCCGCGGTTGAGAAGGATTACGGTAAAGATTCCAAATTGGTTAAAAAAATCGAAGAAGACTTCTTCGAAATTATGGCCCGCAAAGAATATACGCCGGCCGGCCGAACTATGACTAATGCCGGTGCCGGTACGATGCTTGTGGCCAATTGCATTGTCTTACCGATCGAAGACTCAATGGAAAGTATTTTCCAAACTTTAAAAGATGCCGCTCTCTTACAGCAGGCCGGCGCCGGTTTAGGCTTTGCTCTTGATCGGATGCGGCCGGCAATGGCAAAAACCGTAAAGAGTCACGGCACTTCATCTGGCCCAGTTGCCTTTTTAAAAATTTATAATACTGCTTTCGGCATTATTAAACAGCAAGGAAGACACGGCGCCAACATGGCGATGATGAGTGTTGATCACCCTGATATTTTGGAATTCATTCGGGCGAAACAAGTTGAGGGTGAAATCAGAAACTTTAACATCTCGGTTAAGGTAACTGACGAATTTATGAAAAAACTCGTTGAAAGTCCGGATGACGAGTGGTATTGCACCTGGAAAAAGGAATGGCCTGCCTTGCCGGATGGCGCCACTAAAGTAAAACCGCGCCGGGTCTTGACTCACCCGAACGGTATTGTTTACGGCAGTGAAGAAGTTGATATAACGGTCCGCGAATTATTTGACGAGATTGTTAACTATGCCTGGCTTAATGGTGAACCAGGTATTGTTTTCATTGATACGGTTAATAAGTCAAATCCTTTGCCAGACTTTGGTCCGATTGAAAGTTCAAACCCTTGCGGCGAACAATTTCTTCATCCTTATGACAATTGCAACAGGTAAAGTTGATTACGTCCGCTTGAAAGAGGTAACGAAGACCGCTGTCCGGTTAATGGACAACGTTATTGACCGGTTTGATTTCCCGGTCAAACAAGTGACCGATTTAGCCAAAAGAAACCGCCGGATTGGCCTTGGCGTAATGGGCTTTGCCGATCTTTTGTACCAGTTGGGGGTTAAATATAACTCTCCCGAAGGCGTAGAAGTGGCTCGAAAAGTAATGAACACGATTCAGGAGGCGGCTCATGAGGCGTCCCGGGAATTGGCTAAAGAAAAAGGCGCCTTCCCGCACTATAAATCAAGCATTTACGCTAAAGAAAAAGTGAAAATGAGAAACGCGGCCCTCACCACCGTTGCTCCGACCGGGACCATTTCAATGATGTTCGATACCTCATCTGGGATGGAACCGAACTTTGCCCTGGCTTTTGTGAAGCAAGATAAAGACAGCGATCGCTATTCTTATCTTAATCAATATTTTGAGGCTGAGCTCGTGAAGCGCGGTTTTTCCGAGAAAGAGATGGAGGAGATTAAAGAAGAAGTCTTGAAAACCGGCACGATCGAGCATTTAACTTATTTACCCCAGGACTTACGCGATACTTTCGTAGTTTCAATGGATATGTCGGGCGAAGATCATATCCGGATGCAGGCTGCTTTTCAGGCCGAGGTCGATAACTCAATTTCAAAAACTATTAACTTCCCCAATCAGGCCACTCGTGAAGAGATTAAGAAAAGTTATATTCTGGCTTGGCAACTTGGCTGCAAGAGCGCCACGGTTTACCGTGAGGGCAGCCGGATGATCGAGGCCATTAGTTTGGGTAAGGGCGAGAAGATGGTGGCGATGACCGAAGATCCGAAGAAACGAGTTCAGGTTAAAACGGTTCAGGGCGACGGGGAAGCAATGGAGGGTAATGGTTTTATGCCAAGGGTAAGACCCGAGAGCTTAATTGGTAAAACTTATAAAATAAAAACTGGTTACGGTAATCTTTATATTACGGTTAACGAAGATGAAAATGGTAAGCTTTTTGAAGTTTTTGCCACGATCGGTAAAAGCGGCGGTTTTTTCCAAGAGCAATCTGAAGCCATTTGCCGAATGATTTCCATAGCTCTTCGCTCTGGTGTGAAAGCCGAAGAGCTAATCGATCAGCTTAAAGGCATTCGGGGCCCAATGCCGGTAATGACCGAAAAGGGAACTGTCCTTTCCCTGCCTGATGCCATTGCTCGGGTAATGGAAGAACATTTAGCCGCGAGAGACATGAATGCGGCTAAGGTGGAGATCCCGGTCGCAAGCGGCGAGGCCGTTAGTCAAAAACTTCCCCTACCGAAAGATATTGCTGACTATGGCTTAATGCCTGGCTGCCCAGACTGCGGCGCCAATCTTGTCCTCGCCGAGGGCTGTATGAGTTGTCCTAGTTGCGGCTACAGCCGTTGCTTGTAAACCCTAGTCTATTTCGTAGCGAAGGCTGACAGTTACTTTAATTTCTTCACTGCCAGGCTCAATGGTCGGCGGCGTCATCACTTCTAAATCACCGCCCACTCCGCCGCCACCGTAGCCATCTCGGCCGTAAATTATTGGCGGTTGGGATTCGTATTCTTCAACCACTAAGAGTCGGCCGAGTTTAAATCCGCCAGCCTCGGCCACGGCCTCGGCCTTGCTCTTGGCTTTCGCAATCGCTTTTGCCCTCGCCTGGTTTTGGAGCTCGGTCGGGTCATCAACTTCAAATGAAAGTTGGGAAACAGAGTTCGCGCCCTTCCCGACGACACCGCTCAAGATATTGCTCGTTTTCCCAAAATCTCTGACCTTAACTTCGATTGTTTGACGAATAGTGTAGCCAACAATATCAGCTGGCGGACAGGCGCCGTCAGTGCAGCCATAGTATTGATACCGTGGCTCGATATTATAACCAGTAGTTTTAATATCTTTTTCTTCAACGCCGTTTTCTTTAAGAAAAGCAATAGCCCCATTAACTTTTTTAGTATTCGTCTCTTGCAGGTTCGCAATATCTTTACCGCCTTCAGTAATCACGCTGAAGTCAAATTTAGCCACATCGGGCTTAGCTAACACTTCTCCTTCGGCCGTCACCGAGAAACTCGGCACATTATACGGTTCGACCGCCCGATTATAAGCGCTCGTAAAAACAATCGCGGCATAGCCGAGGACGGCGACGCCCGCTATTAGGGCAAGGCCCAAATAATTTCTAATTTTTGTGTCCACGGAATAATTGTAGCACATCATTAGTGTTATACTGGGCTTATGCGGTTATTCGCCGATCTTCATATCCACTCTAAATTCGCCCGGGCTTGCTCGCCCCAACTCATACCCGAAAACATTGATCTCTGGAGTCGGATTAAGGGCCTCGGCCTCGTTGCCACTGGTGACTTCACTCACCCTTACTGGTTCGATGAGCTTAGAAATAAGCTTGAACCAGCCGAGCCTGGACTTTATCGCTTAAAAACTGAATATCGCCGAGATGATTCCCGTTTCAAGCCAAGCGATGGGGGCGAAGGCTCGGTCCGCTTTATTCTCGGCACTGAAGTTGCCTGTATTTATAAACATAAAGAAGCGGTCCGGCGAATCCACCATCTTTTATTTCTGCCCTCGCTTGAATCAGTGGTTAAATTTAACACCGAACTAGTGAAGCGGGGTTGTAATATTGCCTCTGATGGTCGGCCGATTTTAGGCTTGTCCTCGCAGGATTTATTGAAAACTTTACTTGAAGTTGATGAACGCGGCGTCCTGATTCCGGCTCACGCTTGGACGCCCTGGTTTGCTATTTTTGGTTCAAAATCTGGCTATAATTCGATTGAAGAATGTTTTGATAACTTATCAAAACATATTTTTGCTATTGAAACCGGTTTATCCAGCGATCCGCCGATGAACTGGCGTTTTTCCAGGCTTGACTCAGTGGCTCTGGTTTCGCATTCAGACGCTCATTCATTACCTAATCTTGGCCGGGAGGCAGATATTTTTGAAGGCGATGAAATTACTTATGACACGGTAATGAACGCCATCCGTCACAGTAATCCTAAAGCTGTGGCTGCTGGGAAAGATAAAAATCTGCCGACGAAACTCGCCGGCACAGTTGAATTTTTTCCTGATGAAGGCAAATATCATTATGATGGCCACCGGCTTTGCAAAGTTTCGCTTGATCCAGAAGCAACAGCCGAGCATCAAGGCGTTTGTCCGCGTTGCGGCCAACCTTTAACAATCGGTGTTTTAAACCGAGTTTATGAGCTCGCCGATCGCGCGCCTGATTCCCGGCCCGAAGGCGTCCTGCCCTTTACGAGCTTGGTTGAACTCGACAAGATAATTGCCGAGGCCTCTGGCGTCAGGGGCCGTCAGACTAAAGCGGTTGAGGCCCAGTATTGGAACCTGGTTTCCGCCGGTAATGGCGAGCTCCAGACTTTAATTGATGCGCCGCTTGATGAACTTTCGAAAATCACTAATGCGAATGTAGTTGAAGCGATCAAGCGTCTTAGACGAGGAGAGGTGAAAATCGAGCCAGGAGAAGGATTAAAACCCCAAACTAGCCTGTTCTAATTATTCGAAGGAAACCGGGATTTCGAGCTGGTCAGCGTGCTCGGGTAGGCCTGAAGGATTATCTTTCTCAAGGATTAAGAGTCCTTTAGCAGTGCTTGGTTTTGGAAATTCAAGGGTGGCCTGGAAAGGCACAAAATCCTCAGTCATCCAGTTTACCTCGCCCGTGGCCGGGTCGGCCTGGGCTTCGGCATGCGATTGAACGATTAAGTCGCCGTTCTCACCCACGAGTTTTACGGGAAAACTGGCTTCAAAAAACCAGGTGCCCCGAGCCTCACCCATAACCGTGAGGGGGCTCGTGATTTTCTGATTAGGCCGGGGCGCATCAACCCTAATTAAATCTGCTTTTTCTAAGGCATTCCAAATACCTTCAGTAGCTGGCTCGTTCTCCTTATCCGGGGAGCGGTTTTTGAAGTACCAACCAGCAGTCGTCCCAAGGGCGAGCCCGACAATCAGACTAAGACCAATAACCCAAATTCTATTTTTCATGATTAAATATTTTTCTTTCTTAAGAGTATAGCGTTAATCGCCACAATCACGGTTGAAAGGGACATAAAAAGAGCAGCCAGGGCTGGTTGGAGAATAATCCCCCTCGCAGCTAAAACGCCGGCCGCGAGCGGCAAAGCGACCACGTTATAGCCGGTTGCCCAAAAAAGATTTTGGATCATTTTCTTATAAGTTTCGCGGGAAAGTTTAATAATTTTTGGAATATCCGTTGGGTCATTTCGAACAAGAACTATACCGGCTGATTCAATGGCGACGTTAGTGCCGGCACCAATAGCAATTCCTAAATCAGCCTGAGTCAGGGCCGGCGCATCATTGATGCCGTCGCC
The DNA here is from genome assembly GCA_016176505.1 of Candidatus Colwelliibacteriota bacterium. Lineage (GTDB taxonomy): Bacteria > Patescibacteriota > Minisyncoccia > UBA6257 > Colwellbacteraceae > JACOXB01. The sequence continues at coordinate 22,627 of JACOXB010000013.1, forward strand.
GACCATGGCCACTTTATAGCCTTTTTCCTGAAGCAGTTTTACTTTTTCTGATTTTTCATTAGGCAGGACTTTGGCAAAATACTCGTCAATCCCCAGATCTTCGGCTACCCAGCGAGCCACATTTTCCGAATCACCAGTAATCATCGCTACT
>JACOXB010000006.1 GCA_016176505.1 Candidatus Colwelliibacteriota bacterium
CAACCCGCATATCAGTAGAGGCCGTGTTATAATTTTAGCGTGTCTTACCCTGTTTGGAAGAGAATAACTGACATTTCCGGCGGTTTGATTGGCCTTTTAATCCTTATCATTTTGACCCCTTTTATCGGTTTAGCCATAAAACTCGATACTCCGGGTGAAATAATCGTAAAACTTGATCGAGTTAGCCGCGGCCGAACGGTCAGGGTTTATAAATTTCGTTCCATGGTTAAAGGAGCCGATAAAATGAAAAATAATCTTTTAGCTCTTAATGAGAGAAATGATGGCCCGTTTTTTAAAATGAAAAATGATCCGCGGGTAACAAGAGTCGGCCGGGTTCTCAGACGATTTAGGATTGATGAACTGCCTCAATTAATTAATGTTTTGAAAGGGGATTTGGCTTTGGTCGGGCCGCGGCCTCATGAGCCAGGAGAGGTGATCTATTACCCAGGCGAATATAAAAACTTAATTATGGCGAGGGCTGGCGTGACCGGGCTATCGCAGGTGAGCGGCGCCTCGGGTCTTCCGGCGGCAAGAGAACTTGAGCTTGATCAGTTTTATCTGGATAACATTTCCCTCGGACTCGATTTTAAAATTATTCTGAGAACCTTCGCCATATTATTTTTTGACCCCACGGCTGTATGAACCAAAAAAGAAATATTGATTTTGTTCTCCACGACATCAGGCGGCCGAGAAAGGTTTTTCCGAAGAAGAAAAGAGAGTCAAAAAGAGGAAGGAGCCGTGAGGGACTGCGGCGGCTAGCGCCGATTGGCTTAGCCCTAATTATTCTCCTTGCCTCAGCCGGCTTAGGTGCTTATCTTCGCGACTTTAAGAGGAGCAGTACTTCCGAAACTGATTCGAATGGTAGCCTTTCCGGTTTCTTCGGCGATATCAGTAATCTATTTCAGGCAATTGGCGGTCTAAGAAATGACGTGTCTCGTCTAAAATCCCAAGGTTTGAAGCTCGCATTTGGCGGCGGCGGTGAGGAATTAATCGGAATTTTAAAATCGCTAAAGTCTAATTTAGATACCCTAAATTCTTCGAGTGGTTTTTTATCGAATTGGCTTGCCGGGATAGCTGTGCCTAATGAAGTTGCCGATCTTAACCTGGTCGGCGAGGGACTCGGCAGTTTAATTACCTTTTTAGACGCTCCAGAAGAGCGGCATTTGGTCTTAATTTTTGAAAATCCTTCTGAAATTAGGCCAGCTGGCGGATTTGCCGGCAGTTATGGCGAGCTGGTGCTTCGGCGGGCGAATGTTAAAAAAATCGAGGTCAATGATATTTATTACCCCGATCGCTTTCTTGATCTCGACGTGGTGCCGCCGATTCAGCTCCAGGGATTAACGCCGGATTGGGGCGCCCGGGATGCTAATTGGTTTTTCGACTTTCCGACTTCGGCTAATAAGCTAATCGAACTGCTTGAGGCTTCGGATGTCTATGCTGATCAAGGGGTTAAGTTTGATGGCGTGATAGCTGTAAATGTTCGGGTAATCGAAGATTTACTCGAGCTCACCGGGCCGATCGAAGTTAAAGAATATGGTCTTACCTTAACTAAAGAGAACTTTCTCCGCGAGGTTCAAAAAGAAGTGGAAACCGGTCGCGACAAAGTGCCGGGCCAGAATCCCAAGCGGATTTTAAGCGTGATGACGCCGATTTTAATCGAGCGGATCAATAATTTAAGCGAATCAGACGAGAATAAGCTCTTCGGTATTATTTTTGCAAGAACTGCCAATAAAGACATTAAATTTTATTTTGAAGATAATGACTTACAAGAATTTGTTGATAAGTTTGGCATTGGCGGTCGGGTTTTTGAAATTCCGAATGATTTCTCAGGCGATTACTTAGCAGTGGTTAACGCCAATGTGGCTGGCGGCAAGACCGACGTTTTTATTAATCAAGAAATTAAATTAGATTCGAAAATTGAATCTAACGGCGAGATTAAAAATCAGCTTGTAATTACTCGCGAGCACAATGGCGCTGATGAGTCCGAGGCCTGGTATCGGGCAAGAAACCAAAATTTTATTAAGATTTTTACTCGGCCCGAATCAAGGCTAGAAAACTTTGAAGGCGAAACACCTAAAGAAATTAAGCCGATAGTAGGAGATTACGGCGCAGCCGGTTACATCACCGACCCCCTTCTTTCTGCGATTGAGGGGACGCGGGAGGTTTTCAATGATTTAGGAGCCGAGTCGTATTTTGAATTTGGTAAAAAGGTCTTTGCCGGCTGGTTTAATTTAGATCCGGGCGAAAAAAGGAGTTTGGTAGTCGGCTACAGAAACGGGCCAGTTCCCATCGAGTCCGGCAAGAAATATACTTTTATGCTCGATAAGCAATCTGGCGTTCGGTCGAGTTTTCGCTATACTCTGACCGCGCCGCCCGGATTTCGCTGGGCCGAATCTGGCAACGACGAGTTTAAATACCAGGCTGATAAAATACCGGCGCGCCTCGAAATTGAATTAACTTTAGTTAAGGATGAGTGAGCAGATCCGCAACTTTGTTGTAATCAGCCACATTGACCACGGTAAATCTACCTTGGCCGATCGCTTGCTTGAAGCAACCGGAACGGTTCCGCCCCGAAAAATGAAAGAGCAATATCTTGACGCGCTTGAACTCGAACGAGAGCGGGGGATTACGATCAAGATGGCACCGGTACGGATGCAATATAAAAACTTTATTCTGAATCTAATTGACACGCCGGGCCATAGTGATTTTTCTTATGAAGTTTCGCGAGCCCTAGGCGCGGTCGAGGGAGCCGTACTTTTAGTTGACGCGACTCAAGGCATCCAGGCCCAGACCCTAGCTAATCTCGAGGCGGCCCAAAACGCCGGACTTAAAATTATCGGTGCCCTAAATAAGATTGATTTAAACCCGCCTGGACTTAAAGAACTTGAAAAAGAGCTTGCTAAGTTAATTAATGTTTCACCTCAAGAAATTCGTCAGCTTTCTGCCCGGACTGGCGAAGGAGTTAGCGAATTATTAGAAGCGATCGTGGAGTCAGTTCCGCCGCCGAAATCAGGTTCCCGTAAAGCGGCCCTAATTTTTAGCTCACTTTATGATGAGCATAAAGGCGTAATTGCCTTTGTACGAGTTTTTAGCGGTGAATTCAGGGCAGGTGAGACAACCCGGCTCCAGGCGACTAAAAAGAATTTTAAAATTAAAGAAGCTGGTTATTTTTTACCCGAGCTTGGCCCAACCGATATTTTGGGAGACGGTGAAATCGGTTATTTAGCCACCGGCATTAAAGAGCCGGATGCGATTAAAATCGGTGATACTATTGGCGACTCGTCCCTTCCCGGTTTTAGGCTACCCCAACCAGTTGTTTTCGTTTCCCTTTATCCCGGACTTGAGGCCGATTACGAAGATTTAAAAAACGGACTTAACAAATTAAAATTGAATGACGCCGCTCTAAGTTTTTCGCCTGATTCGAGCCAAGTTTTAGGCAGGGGATTTAGATGCGGTTTTCTTGGTCGGCTTCATTTTGAAATCACGATTGAAAGGTTAAAGCGGGAATTTAATCTCGAACTGATTCATAGCTTCCCCTCGGTTATTTACGGGGTGAAAACGAAAGCCGGCGAGAAAATTATCGAAGACCCGAAAGATTTTCCGGACGAGTATTTAGAAGCTAAAGAGCCAGTTACTAAAATTAAAATTTTAACTCCGGCTCGATTCCTGGGTCCGATTCTTGAGCTCACTAGTATTTTTCGTTTAACTGAAATTAGAACAACGCCTTGGGACTCTTCAGGAGATCGGTTCGAAATCACAGCCACTCTGCCTTTAGCGGATTTGATTCTTGATTTTGATGACAAATTAAAATCTGTTTCCCAAGGATTCGCCTCTTTTAGTTACGAACTCGCTGGTTACCAGCCGGTTAAAGTTTCGCGACTCGATATTTTAGTGGCTGGCGAGAAAGTGCCTGGATTAAGCCGGGTTATTCCTAATGAAAATTTAGAAAGTGAAGCAAGGGGGATGACCGCTAAATTAAAAGCCCTCCTAAAGCGTCAGCAATTTGCCCAAGCAGTTCAGGCCGCGGTCGGAACTCGGGTTATTGCCCGGGAAACCATTCCGGCTCTAAGAAAACACGTTACCGGTAATCTTTATGGCGGTGATCGAACTCGCAAAATGAAGCTCTGGCAAAAGCAGCAGAAAGGCAAAAAGCGGCTTAAGGAACGGGGTCGGGTCGAGGTGCCGCTTGAGGTTTTCCGAGAGCTGTTGAAAAAATAGTTTTGTCCTCTTATCCTGGTTCTAGGGCCAGATGAAGAGATTAGTTTATCTTGTTTTTGCCGTTATTTTTAGCCTGCTTTTAATTCAACTCTATCGGACTGATAAGGCAAGGCGGGAATTAAAGCGGGAAGTAACTGAAGTTAACGAAGAAATGGCTACGGTCAGCGCCGACAACGATAGCTTGGCGGAAAAGATTCAATATTATTCCGATCCGAGAAATCTTGAAAAAGAGTTAAGGGCCCGATTCAACTTCCGTTTACCGAACGAAAGGTTAATTATTGTCGTTCCTGGGGAAGATGAAGAATCGCGGGATTAGTATAGTGGTAGTACACTTGCTTCCCAAGCAAGAGACGCGGGTTCAATTCCCGTATCCCGCTCATGAAAGAGAAAATTGAAATTTGGCTTTTAAGACTGGCGGTCGCTTTTCCGCTTGCCTGGGCTGGTATAAGCGAGGCTATAAACCCGTCGAGCTGGATCGGCTTTGTGCCGCCGTGGCTCGACAAAATCATTGACCCTCGGGTTTTTCTAACTATTCACGGAATCGGCTCGATCGTCATTGCTCTGGGTTTAATCATACGTTTGAACATACGGCACTGGGGGATAATCTTTGCCGGCGCTGCTTTTCTTGATCTTGCAAGCATCTTGATTTTTTACGGTGTAGATGATATCACCTTCAGAGACGTGGGGTTAGCTCTTGTTGCTTTAGTCTTAGTTTTGAAGGAATTTAAACCGCGCCACCTTAGCTCAGTTGGTTAGAGCACATCTTTCGTAAAGATGGGGTCCCGAGTTCGAATCTCGGAGGTGGCTCAAAGTCTTGACCTCCACACCAATCGAGGATGTGCGCAAAGCGCTACTCACCGAGTTTGCTCGGTGGAATCCTCAATTGGTGTGGGGGTTGACATATTCAAAATCTCGCTTATACTATAATCGCCGCGCAAGTGACGCGGTTGATTGTACCTAGAAAGGGGGGAGTAATTTGCCGCGGATGAAGCTTTCTGAGCGTCGGCTCGACCGTCAGTTCGAGAAGGAGCTTGGTTTTCCGCTCCCGCTCACGGACGACGAGCGTGACGAGCACCGGGATGAAATGGCCGAGAGGCTGAAGAACGCTAGCAAGGAAGTCAGGGCGAGGGAAAGGGAGTACTACGCGGCTTCCATCAACGGGCGTCGTGGTCTCGGCCTCGTTTTGGAGCTTAGGCGGAAGCAGCTCGGCAGGATCGAACGATTCGCCCACGTGGCTGGTTACCCTCTGAAGTGGATCGAAGAGATTGATGAGACGGGGGAGTCTATCCCCGTTTGATCGTTCTCCTCGCGTCCTAAAACTCACGGGTGAGCGCCCTCCGGCTCTAAGTCGGAGGGCGCTCACCTGCCCGTACTTCTGTTCACGAAGAAATTCGCGGATTGAAGTACGGGCCTTTTCTTTTTAAGATAGATTAGTAATCCATTTCATGGAATATAATTCCAATAACGCTACTCTTTCGGTTTTGGCTGGCGCTGGCGGCGAAGATGCCAAGGATTGGGGCGAGATGCTGCTCCGGATGTATGGCCGCTTTGCTGACTCGCGGGGCTGGAAAAAAATCCTACTTAATGATCACACCCTAGAGATAAGAGGCGAGGGCGTTTACGTTTTTTTAAAAAAAGAATCCGGGGTCCATCGCTTGGTTCGCATCTCGCCATTTGACGCCAAGAAATTGAGGCACACCTCCTTCGCCTTGGTCGAGGTTTTGCCCGAACTGCCGGAACTTGAAGCTGAAAGAATGATTATTCCAGAAAAGGATTTAAAAATTGAGTTTACCCGCTCAAGCGGACCTGGCGGCCAGAATGTCAATAAGGTTGAGACTGCGGTCCGGCTGGTTCATTTGCCTACTGGCCTTTCAGCTTCGTCCCAGGCGGAGCGATCCCAAGCTCGCAATCGGGAGCGGGCCCTGAAACTCTTGAAAGCCAAACTCGTTACACTAATGGAGGCGCGTCAAGTTGAAGAAGTCGAAGATTTGAGAACTAAAATCAAGCCTGAGTGGGGCAACCAGATCAGATCATATGTTCTTCATCCTTATAAAATGGTCAAAGACCACCGGACTGGTGTTGAAACGGGCAATGTCGAAGCAGTTTTGGACGGCGCCCTTGATAAATTTATTCAGGCCGAGCTAAAATAAGCGGGCGGCAGGTAAAATCGAGATGATATCTTTCCAGAACGTTTCCAAGATTTACTCAAACAGCGAGACCCATACGGCTTTAAACGAGGTTGACTTCAAGATCGTGCCCCGGGAGTTTATCTCTATCGTGGGCCGCTCCGGGGCTGGTAAGTCAACTATTATTAAACTCTTAATCGGCGAGGAAAAGCCCACCAAGGGACGGGTTGTTTTTGGTCATTATGACGTTAGCCAGCTGAAACCCAAGGAGTTACCCAAGATGAGACGCCACATCGGCGTCGTTTTTCAAGACTTCCGCCTCTTGCCGACGAAAACTGCTTATGAGAATGTGGCTTTTGCTCTTGAAGTGGCCGGTACGCCAGAGCGGGAGATTGATGATTTGGTTCGCGAGACCCTCGACCTCGTTGGCTTAGATGATAAGGCTGATAATTTTGCCCACGAACTTTCGGGCGGGGAAAAACAAAGAGTGGCGATTGCGAGAGCCATGGTGAACCGGCCGGACGTGGTGGTGGCTGATGAACCGACCGGTAATCTTGATCCGTTCAATGCTTTAGGTATTGTGAATCTTCTCGTTCAAATTAACGAACTCGGTACAACTGTGATTCTCGCTACCCACAACAAAGAAATTGTGAACCAATTAGGCCGGAGAGTGATTTCGCTCGAGAACGGCCGTATTATTCGAGACGAAGAAAAGGGGAGATACAGCTTAAGCTAAAATGGTTACGACAATCTACAGATTATTTAAATACGGTGTCCAGACTTTTTGGCGTCAGCGTCTGCTTTCTATCGCCACCATGGTTGTCATTCTTTTAGCCTTATTAGTTTTTGAAGCCCTAATTGTTTTCGGGGTGGTGGCAAGAACCGCTCTCGCCGCAATTCAAGATAAAATTGATATCAGTATTTATTTTAATATCGACACGCCCGAAGACGAAATTTTGGCTGTCAAACGTTCGATCGAAGGATTGGAAGAAGTAAAATCAGTTGAATACGTTTCCCGAGATCAGGCCTTAGCTCTTTTCCAAGAGCGGCACAAAGACGACCAAACTATTACCACCGCCCTTGAAGAACTTGAAGAAAATCCGCTTTCAGCTTCCCTGAATATTAAGGCTGAAAATCCTGACGATTACGCCGTGATCGCCGCTTACCTTAACAATAATGTGCCGACCGAAAGGGTGGAGAATATTACCTACAATCAGAATCAGGTAGTGATTGATCGGTTGGCCTCGATTATCAGAGTCAGCCGCCAAGTCGGCATTCTTTCGGCTCTTTTCCTGACCGTAGTGGCGATTCTCGTCGCCTTTAACACCATTCTTCTTGGTATTTACTCGAATCGGGAAGAGATTTCGATTATGCGTTTAGTCGGCGCTTCAAATATGTATGTGCGCGGGCCATTTGTGGTGATGGGCATTATTTACGGCTTGATCACCGCCGTTTTAAGTATTCTGATCACGGCGCCGGTGGTTTATCTTTCCTCTCCCTATGTCAGATTATTTATTCCGGAGATGAATTTAGCCGGGTACTTCGGCTCTCACATCGGCCTCCTCCTTTTGTACCAAATACTTTTCGGTGTCGGCATCGGCGTTATCTCAAGCTTCATCGCCATCCGAAGATACCTGAGCATCTAAACAATTTTTCTAGCCGAAAAACTAAAGCGAGGGGAAGTTGTCCCGAGGGTGAAGAAATTTTTGCCGCTGGAGCAAAAATATTCTGCTTCTGAGGGATAATTTCCCCGAGCCTTTGTAACTTTTTTGGATCCCCCCCGTCTTCCCTATTGGTGCGCCTTGAATTTCGGCCCACCACTCGTAGTTCTTTGAAGGGAGGTGATAGATCAGTTCTGGTCCCGAGCATTCGTTCGCTGGTTAACGAGTCTCTGGAACAGAATCACTGATCTAGTCCGGTCCTGTTGTAGGCAGTGTTTCGACTACCCGGAAGGGGGAAAGATGAAACGCATCGCCGCCATCGTCGCCTTCGGCCTGGTCTTTGCCCTATCTCCTGGCATAGCCGAGGCCCATCACGCGAACTGGCCCTGCGATCTCCACTGGTGGGAGGGCGTCTGGCATCGGAAGCAGCTCATCAAGTGCGAAGAGAACCGCATCGACCCGCCAGGCACGTTCCAGTACGTGCTCGGTATCGCTCGGTGTGAATCCGGCGAAGATCTCATGGACACCTACGCTGGTGATGGTTACGCTGGTCCTTTCCAGCAAGCCACCCGCTACTGGGACACGCGCTTCGATTATTACAAGAAGCCGTGGGACAAGCACTTAGTCGACAAGCCCGGGAACTTCCGGGCGAACGTCATCATAAGCTTCCGGATGGCCAAGTCCAAGGGTACCTGGCAAGCCGATTGGGCCTGCGCCTGACAAAGAAGAGTCTGGTGGCCGAGCACTCAAGCTTGTTGAGTGCTCGGCCACTGGGCCTAGTTGAATCCGCCAATCGGCGGTTTTTTCGTCTTTAAAAATTTAACTAAAGCGAGGGGAAGTTGTCCCGAGGAACATCCCGCAGGCCTAGCTCGGCTTGGTCTCCGACTCTAGTCGGAGCGAGCAGGCCGAGGGAGAAGAAATTTTTACCGCTGGAGCAAAAATATTCTGCTTCTGAGGGATAATTTCCCCGAGCCCCTGATGTGGTAAAATAGTAACCAGCCTAGATGCCTTTTAGATTCAGACCTCCTAAAATTAGACGCCCCAGAATCTTTAAGCGGAAAGGGGTCGGAAAGCCCGAGATTATTATTGGCATTCCCTCTTATAATGAAGCCGAGAATATCGGTATTTTAACCCAGATTCTTGACCAAGGGTTGATTAGGTATTTTCCTAATAAACGAGCGCTTATTATAAATGTTGACAATAACTCTTCTGATGGTACTAAAAAGGCCTTTCTCTCAACTAAAACTAAAACCCCCAAGCGTTACATTAGTACCGCGCCCGGAGTTAAAGGCAAGGGGCGGAATATTAAAAACCTTCTTGAATATTTTTTGAATACTGAATCAGCCGCGGCTCTGATGACGATTGACGCCGATGTTACGGCGGTTGATCCGAAGTGGGTTAAAAATCTTTTAACGCCAATTTTTAAAGGGTTCGACCACTGCTTGCCGATTTACCGAAGGAGCGAAGATGATGGTTCGATTACCAACCACTTAGCTTATCCGATTGTTCGCGGTATTTTGGGCGTGGAAATCCGTCAGCCCATCAGCGGCCAGACCGCTCTTTCGCGTAAAGCGGCGGACCGGATTTACAACCGCCCTTGGCCGAACTGCGCTTACGGCTTTGGCATCGATGCCCTAATGACTTTGAGCAGCGTTTTTGGCGAGCTAAAGTTGTGTCAGGCGTATCTCGGAACAATTCACCACAAGCCGGTTAAGTTAGAGGACCCATTACTCTTTAACGAAGTGGCGGCTAGTCTCTTTAGTCTATTAAACGTTCAAAAACAGCTTTGGCAATGGTCAACCCCAATGAGGGTTCGGAGGCCGCCCGTTTTTTTCGAGGCTAATCACGGGAGCGAGGCGCCTAAAATGGGCATCGCCTACCGTGAATTAAAGGAAATTGTACTAGCCGAGTTTAGTAAGTATAGAAAAGAGATTGAGGCAATTGTCGGGAAGGATGTCTTTGGTTATCTTTCCCAGAATTTTGGAAAGGGCGGCGATTTAAACATAGATGCCGAACATTGGGCTGCGATTTTGAGTTGTTTTATTAAAAACTCAAGAACTCATCATCTAAAACGAGCTAAATTCTTAAGGCCGCTTTACCTGGGTCGTTTTCTCACTTTTTATAAAGATTCACTCGATAAATCGAGAGAAAGAATTGAAGAGGCGATTCTGGCTCAGGCCGCTCTCATCTTTAAGGAGAGAAAGAAATTTATTGATTTCCCTAAAGTTTAAAAGGTCGAGTCGATTATTAATTCAATGAAGAAAGAAAATACTTTAATTGTTTCTGCTCTGCTTGTCATTGTTCTGGGTTTGGCTTGGTATCTTTGGTTCGGCGGCAAGGACGTGGTAAATGCGGATAAGGTCTCGGCGGTTGACCAGGCCGCTACCGATCGAATTACGGTTGAGAGCGTCAATCTTAAAGAGCCAGGCTATGTGGCGATTTACGCTGATAGCGGCGGCATGCCGGGTGAAATGCTCGGCAACGGCGAACTTTTGGTCGGTCGGCACAAAGATGTAGTTGTTTTTTTGAAGCGAGAAGCGAAGCAGGGTGAGACGCTTTACGTGATTCTTCACCGAGATGATGGTGATGGCGGATTTGAGTTTCCGGGTCAAGATGCGCCGGTAACTGACGAAACCAGTCGAATAATTCTTGATTCCTTTGTTGTTTTAGAGAGCTAAAACGAAAGGTCGGGCGAATTCGAGATTGATTAAAGAATTAAATCAATGCTTAATAAAAAAGCTTTTGGTACAGCTGTCGCTGTTTTTAACGCCATTTTTTGGCTGGTGGCCATGTTTTTCTCCCTTGTCACCGGCGTTGGCGAAATTACCCTAACCACGATTGGCTCTTTCTTCCCGTTTTTCGAGTACTCGTGGCTGGGGATGCTTGTCATTGTGGTTGAGCACATTGCCCTTGGTTTTCTCGGCGGTTGGGCGTTTGCCTGGTTCTACAATCGCTTTAATAAATCAGCTTAGTCTAAACCGCTTCCGGGAATGGATTCTTTGAGCGAACTTAAGCGGGTTATTAAAGGCGAGGTTTTACGAGCGCCCGAGGTTCTTGATAAATACAGTGAGGACGCAAGTCTTTTTAAGATCAAGCCTCAGGCGGTTGTTTTTCCTAAAGACGCGGCTGATTTAGGAGCCCTGGTTAGATCCGGTTTTTCTTTATCGCCTCGAGGCGGAGGGAGCGATATGACCGGCGGCCCCTTGACCGAATCAGTCGTTGTTGACCTTACTAAGCATTTCAATCGCATCGGCGAGATTAAAGGAAATCGAATTTCGGTTGAGCCAGGCGCTTTTTACCGGGATTTTGAAAAAGAAACCTTAAAACACAACTTGCTTCTGCCTTCTTTCCCAGCCTCACGCGAGCTTTGCACTTTAGGCGGCATGGTGGCGAACAACGCTGCTGGCGAGAAAACTTTAAGCTACGGTAAAACCAATCGTTATGTTAAGTCCTTAAAGGTTATTCTCCGGGACGGCAATGAATATTTCTTCAAGCCGCTTAATCAAAAAGAGCTTACCGAGAAGCTCGAATTCAATAATCTTGAAGGGGAAATTTATCGCGGAGTTCATAAACTAATTAACGAAAACTACGAAGCGATTCAAGCGGCAAGGCCGAAAGTTTCTAAAAACTCGGCTGGTTACGCTCTGTGGGATGTTTGGGATAAAAAAACTTTTGATTTAACCCAGCTTTTTACTGGCTCCCAGGGGACGCTCGGCATTATTACTGAAATTGAATTTGAGCTTGTCCGGCCGAAACCTTACTCAAAAATGCTTATTATTTTCCTCCGTAATACCGAATCTTTGGCCGAGATTATTAATCAGGTACTTCGCGAAAAGCCAGAAACTTTCGAATCTTATGATGATCATACTTTAAGTCTGGCCCTCAAATTCCTGCCCCAATTTGTTAAATTACTTAAAGGAAATATTTTGGGGGTTGCTTGGAAGTTTTTGCCGGAATTCAGGATGATTTTAACCGGCGGAATGCCCAAAATGGTTTTAACGGCCGAATTTACCGGCGACGATCCGGCCGAAATTGAGGCAAGAGCAAGGATTGCCAGAGCGGCGCTCGAACCCTTCGGAGTGAAAACGCGGATTACTAAATCTGCTAAAGAAGTTGAAAAATATCATTTAATCAGGCGGGAGAGTTTTAATCTTTTGCGCCACCGCCTTAAGGGGAGAAAGGCCGCGCCCTTTATTGACGACATTATTGTGAGGCCTGAAAAACTGCCGGAATTTCTGCCCGAACTCGATAAAATTCTCGACGAGTATCCCAGCCTTATTTACGGTATGGCTGGGCATATTGGCGATGGCAACTTTCATATTTTCCCCTTAATGGATTTAACTGATCCCAAGACCAGAGAAATCATCCCGGCCTTAATGGATGAAGTCTATCGTTTAATTCTCCGGTTCGGGGGCTCGCTTACGGCTGAACATAATGATGGCTTGCTTCGAGGGCCGTATTTAAAACAAGTGTACGGCGAAAAAATTTATCACCTATTCGAAGAGGTAAAACGTATTTTTGATCCGGAAAATATCTTTAATCCCGGCAAAAAAGTGGGTACGAGTTTAGAATACGCTCTGGCTCACCTAAAAAGCGGGTGAGGCACCTCAACATTAAAATATACGGCTTGGTTCAGGGCGTTATCTTCAGACAATCGGCTAAAAAGAAGGCTGAGGAGTTGGGTCTTGTCGGATTTGTCCGAAACGAACCTGATGGTACAGTTTATATCGAGGCCGAGGGGTCAGATGAAGTGCTCGAGATATTCGTTCATTGGTGTCGGGAGGGTCCGGAGCACGCTTCGGTCGAAAAGGTCGAAGCCGAGGAGGGGGATTTTGAAAACTTCCAAGAGTTCGAAATTAGATGAAGTAACTAAGAATGAAATTAGAAAGTCTAGTTTTTGAAAATAATAGTTCTATTCCGGCGAAATATACTTGCGATGGCGAGAATATTAATCCGCCGCTTAAGTTTAGCGAAGTGCCCGAAAGTACTGCGAGCCTAGTTTTAATTATGGATGATCCGGATGTGCCGAAATCTGTTAAGCCTGACGGCATATGGGATCACTGGCTTATTTGGGATATGCCGCCGGAAACATCAGAGATCAGAGAAGGAGAAGCGCCAATGGGAACTCTGGGCAAAAATACTGGCGGCAGTTTTGGTTATCAAGGGCCTTGCCCGCCGGATCGAGAACACCGATATTTTTTTAAACTTTACGCCCTGGATAAAAAGCTCGGTTTACCTCGCGAAACAACCACTAAAAAAGATTTAGAAGCAGCAATGGGAGGGCATATTTTAGCCGAGACCCAACTTATGGGTCGTTACGATCGCGCGAGATGAGTCTTAACCAGCTCTAGGAGTTCCTGGACGTGCGCTTCCTTATCTTCAGCCATTTTTCCCCAGAACCGATCGCATTCTTCGCAACCGGCCGAGTCAGTTAAATAATGGTTTTTAATTCGCCAAAGGCTTTTATGCTCCTGGGTTAACTGGAGCAGGAGATTGTAAATGTGGTTACTGAGCACGGAATGTGTTTAATTTTTAATGATTGTTTCGACCTTTTCCCGGCGCCTGATTAATCTGGCGCGGTTCGCCTCTATTAAAACCTCAGCTGGACGCGGTCGCAGATTATAATTCGAGCTCATGCTAAAGCCATAAGCCCCGGCATTTAAGATAGCGAGCGCGTCTCCGATTTTAGGGAGGGGGATAGGCCGGTCTTTAGCAAAGAAATCAGCTGATTCGCAGATATTTCCCACAATTGAAGCTTTAATTTTCTTGCCTCCTTGTCGGCTCAAATTAACTATTTCGTGGTAACTATCATACATGGCTGGCCGAATCAGGTGATTAAACCCCGAGTTTACGCCGATAAAAACTTTTGAAGGGTTAATTTTGATGTCTGTGACTGTGACGAGCAGGGTGCCGGCCTCAGCGATTAAATAGCGGCCTGGTTCGAAAACAAAATTAAGCTTTCGGCCATAAACCGCCTCAAATTCTTTTAAGATCTTAACTACCGAGCGGCCAAGGCGATTTAAATCAAGAGGTTTTTCATTCGGTCGATAGGGGATGCCGATCCCGCCGCCAAAATCAATAAATTCTAAATCAGGAAAGCGTCGAGCGGTATGAAGCAGGGCCATCATTGCCTCAATGAATATTTTTTTATTTTCGTTAAGAATACCCGAGCCAATGTGCTGTTGGATTCCATTTACGGTGAGCTTGTATTTTTTAGCGAGAGCCAAAGCCTTATTAATTTGGCGAACATCAATGCCAAATTTACTTTCTGGTCCGCCGGTAATGAAGTGATGGTGATTGCCGGCGCCAATACCTTGATTGACCCTGAAGCTGATTGATGTGCCAGGTGCTAGCTCGCCCCACATTTTAATCTGGTTAAGCGAATCAAGGTTTACCCTGATTTTTCTCTTGTTAAGAGTTTCGAGCTCCTCCTTAGTGATATTACTACAGGTATAAATAATATCTTTTGGTTTAAATCCGGCCTTGAGTGAAATTAAAACTTCGCCAAGACTGACAGTTTCCGCTCCAGCCCCGAGCTTTCTTAAATACCTTAATATCTCGAGATTACTATTAGCCTTAACCGCATAATGAATTCTCAATCTGGGGTGATTAAGATTTTTAGCCAGTTTCTGATAGCGGTCTTTAATAACCCTGGCTTCATAAACATAAAGCGGAGCACCGTATTTTTTAACCAGACTTTTCACTAATTAATTTTAGCTAATAAATAGGTTTAAATAAAAAAACCATCTTCGAAAGATGGGCGGGGGGCGGGAGGTTCCTGAGAACCCCCCGCCCCCGCGGCGACCGCGGAGGGGTGCGGTCGGGGGCGACGGAAGGGCCCGGCGGACTCGTAACGAGCAGCTCGGGGAATGGGCACGGGTCAGGCCGCCCGCCAACAGGGCCCACACAGGCCCTCCGTCGTGGTGGATGGCGGCTGCGCGGCTACCATCCCACCGGGATGAGGAGAAGTCGGTCAGAGCCGACCGCGGTGTTGCTCGAGGGACGCCTCGCCCCTGAAAGGCGTCCACCGCGCTATGCCTGCGTCTCGGCCCGTCCGGGATCCGGGCAGCGCTAGGCTTCGGGTCGGCCGAAGGACCGAGCATCTCCTCATCGCTTTAGCGGAGAAAGACTCCGCCAAGACGTATCATATTGCTCAAGGTGCGGGCGCTCCAACTTATGTCGGAGTGGATGGGGGAGTAAGACAGGACGAGGGACGCCCTGCTTCTTGGAGGAGAAGGGTTTGGGCATCCCTACCGGGGGAACCTCCCACCATCCAATTTAATTGTGGCCGAAAAGCAGTCTAGCTGTCAATTGGGGATAAGGAGCTCGAACTCATCTCCTCAAGAACGCTCTCCGCTCGGATAAATAAACCCTCACTCAGCCAAAAAAGGGTGAAGCTGCTCACGGACTCAACCAATCTAAGGATACCCGACGTCCTTAGATTGGGATTTAAACATCGTTCGCCGCTCTTCTTCTTAGTGGCCTCGTTCGGTTATTTCCAACCTCGCTCCGAGATGTTCTTTACGGAGACAAGTTCTCGCTTATTTAATTTCAGGAGTTATTTTTCTCTTTCGGTTTCCGGATAATATAGGCCGTGATAAGTACCAGGACAATAGTGATAATAATAGCGTAGAAAAATTTAGCCGCGATTGTATTCTGTTTTAATGGGAAAAGATATTCGATTAGAGTTTTGATAGCATCGTTCCAAGCTAGGCCAACCACTAAGCCGAGGGCCGCCGCAATATAGGTACCTACTTTTGTTCCAACTTCCCGTTGGAGCCCTTTGCCCCCTTCAGTTACTTTCTTAATGCCTTGTTTTACTTTAGTCGTCATGCGGATAGAGCATACTAATTTGTTTGGGAAAAATCAAAAGGGCCTGTCGGGCCCTTTTGATTTTATCTGCGGAAATTGTTTCTTCGAGGATTGTTCTTTCGATAACAGTCCCGACAATACACCGGCCGACCGTCGGTCGGTTGAAATGGTAATTCGGTAACGGCTGCGCCACAGTCGGCGCAAGTCCATTCTCCTTTTACCCATTCACCCGGCGTCCGTCGGAAAGTCTCTCCGCCCTGATTTTCCTCCACTTAATTATTAAGTTGGTGCGAATACGTCGACTCCCGTACTTTACTAATAATAGCAAAATAGGGTCGCTAGTCAAATCATAGGGATTGGGGACAAGGGCTTGACAGGGATTTCCCGTTAGAATATGATTAAATAGTTACATAATTATTTAACTATCTCATGTTGACTAGGAGACAGGTAGCTGACATTAGATCCGGCATAGGGGGTATTACAACCGGCTTTCCCTTGGTATTCCAAGCGCTTGGGGATCCTGGTCGATTCAATATCTTCAGGTTGCTGATGGATCGCCATGATATATGCGTCACGGATATCGCCAATGTATTCGGTATTACGGTGTCTGCCGCTTCCCAGCAGTTGCGCGTGCTTGAGCGTCTTGGTCTCGTCGTCAAGATAAGGATGGGGCAGATGGTATGTTACGAGATCAACCATGAGAACGCTATCGCCAAACGATTGCTCAAGTTTATTAAAGAGTCGAACAAATAAATTTATTACTAGTAAACTGTGCCTAAAGTTACCATTTACACCACGCCGACCTGCGTCTATTGCAGAATGACGAAAGCCTTCTTTAAGGAACATAACGTTGCTTATGAGGAGAGAGATGTTTTAACCGACATGACAGCTCGCGACGAGATGATTAGTAAATCCCACCAGATGGGCGTGCCGGTCATCGATGTTGACGGCCAGATTATCGTTGGCTTCGACGAAAAGAGCCTGTCGGAACTATTACAAATAAAATAAATTTCCGAAAATCGAATAACATTTATGCAGTTTTCTTATGCAGCCCTCAAAGACAATTACCATTGCCAGTATCGCTATTCTCGTAACTCTTACGCTAGTGGTTTTAGCAGCTACGGCATTTAGAAACAGTTTTTCCCCACCTCAAGACGGAGAAACTAAAAAGGAAACTGCGAGAGAAATTATGGTAACGGATGGCCTCAAACACAGTGTTCCATTAGATGAGATTATCGGCGGCGGCCCGCCGAAAGATGGCATTCCATCCATCGACAATCCGAAGTTTGTTTCAATCGCAGAAACGAGCGGATTTTTAAAGGATGACGATCCAGGCATTGCTTTAGACCTTGACGGCACCGCCCGATTTTACCCCTTCCAAATCCTAGTTTGGCATGAAATTGTGAACGATACCGTGAACGGCGAGCGCGTTCTCGTGACGTACTGCCCTCTTTGCCTTTCCGGAATCGTATTTGATCCCGTTGTTAAGGACGAGCGCGTAGAATTCGGCACCTCGGGCAAACTTTGGAACTCGAACTTGGTGATGTATGACCGTAAAACCGATTCGCTCTGGCCCCAGATTTTAGGTGAAGCGGTTGTGGGCGAAATGACCGGCAGCCAATTAAAAGTTCTTCCCTCCGACATGATTCGATTTGGAGAATTTAAAGAACAGTATCCTCAAGGGACTGTGCTCTCCCGTGATACGGGGGCAGTGCGTTTCTACGGCCAAGATCCATACGGGGATTATTACACCACCCCGGGCACATACTTCCCGGTCAGTAAAAAAGATGATCGCTTGAGCGATAAGGATTTCGTGCTTGGCATTGTGATCAATGAAAAGGCGAAGGCCTATTGGCCAGAGGCGGTAAAGAAAGTTGGCGAGATAACCGACCAATTTGAAGGGAAGACCATTGTGGCCCGGTATGAAAAAGAAATTGATGCGGTGCGGCTTTTTGAGAAAAAGGCCGATGGCACTCTCGAGCGCATCAACCCGTTCGGCGCATTTTGGTTTTCGTGGGTAGCGGCCCATCCCGACACAGAACTGTATAAATAAAATTAGCTATGAAGAAATTTTTAATTCTGGCGGGTATTATCATCGTAATTGCTATTAGTTGGCTTATTATTTCAAAAATAAATTCCTCGCCCCAAGAGGAAGTTTCAGCGCCAGTTGCTTCGGCCGAAGTGCCGGATTTCGTGCTTCAAGACTATAGCGGCCAGACAGTCACTCGGGCTGATTTTTCAGGCAGGCCAATGGTCATTAATTCCTGGGCGGCTTGGTGTCCGTTTTGCCGGGAAGAACTGTCTGATTTTGCCGCGGCTCAAAAAGAATTTAGCGACCAGGTTGTTATTATCGCTATTAACCGCGCCGAATCACTCGAAACTACTAAAGGATATACTGACGAACAGGGGATTAGCGACAAGCTTATTTTTCTGCTTGATCCGACCGATTCGTTTTACCAGTCGATCGGCGGTTTCTCTATGCCCGAAACAATTTTTGTAGACAAAAACGGTAATATTGTTGACCATAAACGAGGTCCGATGGAGCTCGACGAAATCCGCTCAAGAATTAAAAAGATTTTGTAATTATGGAAGCTTCGCTTATTATCCCCGCTTTCATAGCCGGCATTCTCACCCTGCTTGCGCCTTGCACCCTTCCTTTGGTGCCAGGCTATCTGGGATTTATTAGCGGCGTTTCTGCAAGCGATCTCCAAAATCCGAGCAAATCAAAAATGGCTCGCGGGAAAATATTTTTGAACGGCGTTCTTTACGTAATTGGCTTCAGTCTGGTTTTTATAATCCTCGGTAGCCTCTTTGGGCTTACCGGAGTGGCGCTCGCTAAATACCGGATTTGGCTTTCCCGAATCGGCGGTATTTTTGTGATATTCTTCGGACTGTTCATGATGGGAATTTTGAAACTGCCATTTTTAAACGTTGAAAAACGCATCGGGAACATAAAGATCTTAAAGCCGGGCACCCCTGCCAGTTCTTTAGTTTTTGGAGCGACTTTTGCTTTCGGCTGGACGCCGTGTGTGGGGCCTATCCTCGGCTCTATCCTCACCCTGGCCGCTTCGTCAGCCACAGTTGGTCAGGGCGCGTTTTTACTCGCCGTTTTTTCCGCCGGCCTCGCCGTTCCCTTTTTAGCTATTGCGGCAAGCGTCAGCTCCGCCTCTCGCTATCTTGCAAAAATAAGTAAGTATCTCAATGTTGTATCGATTATCGGCGGAGTATTTCTCGTTTTTCTCGGCATTCTACTTCTGACGAATAACTTTAACGCCTGGCTCGGCTACTTCTACCGCATTTTCGATTTTATAAACTACGACCGTTTATTGGATTATCTATAAAATAGAATGCTGCGTTCTTGGGGTTGGGGCGAGGCGCCTACTTCCCTTCGGGGGCTATAAGATAATTCTCTGATAGGATTTCGATCTGCGTCTGAAGCACAATCTTAAGGGCCTCATCTAACTGACTGTCCTTTTTGATTTTCTCAGTCGCGTCGGCGAGTTGATCTATTGCCCCTAACGCAGTTTCTTTAGTTAAAACAGGCGATTCTATAAGCGTCTGAGTTTCGACCACTTCTTCGCTTAGCGTTTGGATGACCCTATCAGGAGATTCGCTAGAGACATAATCTTCTATCTCTCGGCTAAGCTCAGCATCAATCAGATCACCGAGTTCTTCAATAACATCAGCCTTAATATCGGTGTTTTCCAAAATCTCTCCTTCTGCATCGAGTAGCGCTGATGTTTTAACTAAATGATTCAAACGTCCTCGCCTCGCGATTTTATCATCGGGCACACTCAGTATTTCGTGAACGTGTTCTTCTAAATTCTCTGTTATCTCGGCAGCCTGATCCGCGGATTCGAGTTCATCATCGGTCGCCATTTGGGTCTCTCTAAGACGTTCCTCGAGACGTTCGGCGTGATAAGCGGTATTAGCTTCGGGCGAAAAGCGCATGGCTTCTTCTACCTCTTCAATGATATAAATCTCGAGCCCGTGAAGCAGATCGCCGGGGATACTCTGTTGCGCGGCATAGGTAAACGGAACTAAAACGATGAATAGACCCGCAGCTGTCGCGAGGCCGATCTTTAGAATAAATAAAGGAAGGCGTCTTTCTTGCGGTAAGGGGTTTCGTAAGACGAATTCCCGGATTGCATTTCTTTCAGAATCCAGTAAACGCACTCCCGAACCCTCTTTATGAAATCGCTTAAGCATCCTGTTCATAGATTTTCCTAAGTTGTTTTAAGCCACGACTAATTCGTGCCGATATATTATTTTCGCTCGTGCCGAGGATTTGGGCAATTTCTTTAACTTTCATCTCTTCAATGTACCGCATCACCAAAACTTCTCGATAACGTTCGCTTATTCCCTTGAGCCGCTGCACGACTTGCTCTTGTGGGGCGATCATCATAATTTCCGCATCTTCATATCGAACCTCAAACCCGACTTTAAGCATCTCATCAAGAGAAACCTCCCTCTTATTCGTTCGAATTTCATTTACGAACGCGTTAGCCGCGCTGCGGTAAAGAAAGGCTTTGGAATTTTCAATCTTCTTGCCGGCCAAGAGGTATTGCCAATAACGGGTAAAAACTTCTTGGACAAGCTCTAGGGCTCGTTCGCGATTTTGAAGACGGTAATAAAGGTACCGGAAAATAGCATCGGCATACTTTTTATATACCGATTCGAATTCGCGCCTATGGGATCGCATTAATATAGACACATTAAGTAGGGTAAGTATGACGATTCCCTAATCGGACTCCTTAAAAATAGAACGTTGTGTCAGGTTTTTCGTTTCGAATGTGTCTCAAATAGCAGTGGGGAATCCCACTAATCAAGCGACGCGTAATACCTTGATTGTCAACCTCACTGACACCATAGGGGTGTTACGCGTGTGGCAATACATTTAAAGGTCGATAAATAAATCATTAAAAATAATGACTACAGTTACACGAAAAATAGTTACTGTTTCTGTTTCCGCAGCGACCATAGTATGGCTCTCTGGTGCAGCTATGCTTGCCCCAGTAGCCGTAGCCCAGACCTCAGCCGAGGTCCAGGCCCAGATTGACGCCTTACTCGCCCAAATTGTAGCCCTTCAGGCCCAATTAGCAGCAAGAGTCGGGGGCGATGCTTGTTATCCCTACGCCCGTGACCTCACTCTCGGGGTAAGGGGAGATGATGTCTCGGCCGTCCAGACTTACTTAGTTGCCCAAAATAAAGGCGCAAGAGCGCAGGCTTTAGCTAGCGTTTTCGCTAGCGGCACTGCTAAGGGTTACTTCGGCCCATTGACTCAAGCGGCACTCGCTGAGTATCAAGCCTCGGTTGGTATCTCGCCTGCCGCTGGTTACTTTGGTCCGATTACTCGAGCCCATCTCCAGGCTGCCTGTGTTTCTCAGCCTCCAGCCGAAGAAGAAGAGAAAAAGGATGGCGAGCTTAAAGGCGGTGCTGGTGCAGTTGACCAGTACGACTTAGTTTCTGGTCTTCAGAACGAGGAAGTTGGTGAAGATGAAGAGGATGTAGAAGTAGCTGGTCTTGAGATTGAAGTTTCCGACAGTTCTGACCTCGAGTTCACTGCTGTTACCCTCGACTTTGACCAGAACAATGCTGACAACGATGACTTTGATGAGTACGCCGATGAAGTCTCTGTCTGGCTTGATGGCGAGGAGGTCGGCCGCGTCGATGCCAGTCGTTTCGATGAGGATACTGGCTGGCGACGGACTATCACTCTTGATAGAGGCGCCATTATTCGCGCTGGTGACACTGGCGAACTCATAGTGGCTATAAGCGGTGTTAGGAATCTCGACAGTAATGACGAGGGCGAAACTTGGGATGTCGACTTCGATTTGGTTCGCTACCGTGACGCTACTGGTGCTTCTACCTCAGAAGACCCAGGCACGGCTGTCCGGACCTTCTCGTTCGAAACCTTTGCCACTGCGTCTGATCTTGAGCTTCGGGTAAGACTGAATGAGGATGACGAGGACATTAACGACGCCCACGTCATCGACATCGATGATGCTAATGACACGGATGATGTTGAATTCCTTTCCTTCACCATGGAAGCGAGAGGGAGGTCCGACATTACCATTGATGAAATTCCGGTTGTGATTACAACTACCGAAGCCGCTGGAGCGAACTTCGATGACCCTGATGACGTTATCACCAGTGTTTCACTTTGGAGAAACGGCAGGAGGGTTGCCACCGAAAATTTGAGCGCGGCTGACGCCAACGATGACACCGAGACCGTTACCTTTGACGACCTCGATCTCGAACTTGATGCCGGCGATATCGACGAGTTTATGGTCAAGCTTGACCTTGTCTCGACTGGTGACGCGCTTGATAACGGCGATACTATTCAGGTTCAAATGACAGCGGTTGAAGTCGACGCCATTGATGCCGAAGACGAGTCTGGCGAAGAGCTGGTTGCGGCCGACCTAACCGGCACGGCCTTAGCTGATGCCCACGTTGTGTATGACGCGGGTATTATAGTTGAGTTCGTGAGCGCCACTGCCACTCGATCGTTTACGGCAGATGAGGCGGGCGAGTCTGACACTGGGGAGTACAAGATTACCTTTAGGGTGACGGCCTTCGATGGCGACATGAGGATTGACCGTACCTGCGAGGACGACAACGGCGCTGATGCTGACGGTCAGGGCACTGTCTTTGACTTCACGGTAAGCGCTGGTGATGAGGTGGGTTGGACCGTTGGCTGTCTCTTGAGTTCCAGCTCTGCTGACAGCGAAGATACGGCTAACACCTTTGAGGTTGATGAAAATAAGACTCGTACCTTCACTCTCACGGTTAATGTCACTCCCGATGAAGACAGCTTCGTCGAGGTGGCAATTGAGTCCATCAACTGGGGTACTAACCAGGACAACACGAACGCTGAGGACTACACCTTCAGTTTGGATGAATTCAAGACCGACTCGATCTTCTTGAACGATATCCCGTAGGTTGAGTAGCGTAGTTTACGCGAGTAGTGTTAAAACCAAAACCGGTCCGACTACAGTCGGACCGGTTTTGGTTTTAGTCGCCCAGTCGGCCGTCTCGGGAAAACTCCCGTTTTCCCGACCCCTTTCCCGTTCGAATCTTAGCCCGTCATCATAAAACAAAAATCCCTCGCCACAAGGCGGGGACTTTTGTTTTGCTGCCGGGCAGGGATTCGAACCCCGATACTCAGGTCCAAAACCTGATGTCCTACCATTAGACGACCCGGCAATCATGGATTATCATATTAAAACCGATGGCGAAAAACAAATTGTTCGTTGGTTTGATGGTCGGAGTGGTTGCCTTGAGTCTCTTGGGTCTCACCGGTCTTTTTAATGTGCCTTTCGGCGGCTCTGACAATTCATCCGAAGATAACAGCGGCCCCAAAAGCGTTCCTTGTCTTACAAGTGAGGCTTTCCACATTCATCCCGAACTAACCGTTTTAGTTAACGGCCAAAAAGAGGCTGTTCCGGCGAATATCGGCATTGTGCCTGGTTGCACTCGCGAGCTTCACACCCACGCTACTGACGGGGTGATTCACGTCGAGTCAGCGGTTGACCGGGGTTATGTTTTTACTAACTTTCTCGCGGTCTGGGGTAAATCGCTCGAGCGAGGAGGCTATGACTTAAAAATAACTGTTGATGGCGCCGAAACAACCGATCCGAATTTTATCTTAAAAGACGGTCAAGAAATTATTCTCGAATATACTAGTTTATAAACTATCACAGAATATTATAACATTCTACAGAATGTTATAATATTCTGTACCAAGGCTTAAAAGTAATAAAAAAGACCCGCGTTGCGAATCTTACGGAGAGAGCGGTCCGATTCAAATCGGACCGCTCTCTCCTTCCGTTCAGTCCCGGTCCCAGCCGTTCGCGACCAGCGTGACCGTTCCCTCCCCAGGAAGGTACGCATCACGTGGGAGATAGTCGTCAGTGCCGGGGATCCTAACGGTCTGCAGGCCCATCTGTTGGACCGCCGCCTCGATCTGCTCCGGCCGAACTCGCCGTCGGGCTTCTTGGATCACCTCGTCGAGGAACTCCTTCGGCACCCGCGAGAGCACGCCGCACTGGGGGCAGTAGAGTCCTGGATCGAACCCGACTGATCCCTGAACGATGTATCTGAGGTTCGTGCCCCCCCGGGGCGAGAGCTCAGTCCCCATTTCGTGCTCGAACTGCGCGTGGCAGACTGGGCAACTCATCTGCGTTCTGCAGACGAGTTGCGGCCTGGCGTTGAGCGGTCCGCCGGAACCTCTGGCCTCGATCGAAAACTTCAGAACATTCATCCGTTTCACCTCCCTCCGTTCACTATTCACTTCTCGAAGACCTACGGCGAGGATATCGAGATTTTATATTTTTGTCAAGAGGCGGTGAAAAAGTTTTTAGATTTAACTTTTGAGATTTTCTATTATCGCCACTTCAAGCGGTACTAAGGTAAAAGGCGAATAACGCATTTCGCTGTAAGCCCTGATTAAGGATTTGATTAAGCTGATTATTTTGGCTTCGCTTTCAATTAGTTCGCCCCGTTCTTTAATTTCTTTAACTTCATCCGGTGTCAGTTCACGCTTGAAAACCTCTTCGAGTCCGGGGTCAAATTTTAAAGCCAGAATCCGACGGAGATAATGAATTAAATCCTTATTTAGCTGGACCAAGTTAAAGCCCGCCTCGTTGATCTCAGTTAAGTATTCGAGAGAGGCCTGAAGATCATTATCCAAAAGATATTTCGCTAAGGTTGCAGTCCTCACTGAGCCAACCTTGCCCAAAATCTGCTCAACATTTTCCAAGCTCGTGCCGCCAGTACTGGCTTCGCCTAAAGACATCACCTGTTCAAGTAAGGCTTCGGCATCCCGAAAACTGCCTTCGGAGGCCGTGGCCACGAGTTCTAACGCCGCGTTATCAATTTTTAATTTTTCCTCGATCGCAATCTGGTTCAGTTTCTGTAAAATCAATTGAATCGGGATGCGGCGGAAATGGAATCTCTGGGTTCGGGAAATAATGGTCGGCGGCAGTTTGTCATACTCGGTGGTAGCCAGTACAAAAATCGCATGGGCCGGTGGTTCTTCAAGCGTTTTTAAAAGCGCATCGGCTGCCTGTTTCGTCAGCTGATGAACCTCGTCAATGATAAAAACTTTGTATTGATAAGAAGTCGGCGAAAGGCGAATGCCTTCTCTTAAACTCCTGATTTCATCAATACCTCGGTTTGAGGCGGCATCAATTTCAACCACGTCCAAGGCTCGACCTTCATCAATTTCAGTGCAAGGGCGGCATTTATTACAAGGTTCGCCTTTTTCGCGGAAAGCTTTATCTTTGGCCCGGGTTTCGCAATTGGCGATTTTGGCCATAATCCGGGCGGCTGTGGTTTTGCCGGTTCCGCGCGGGCCGTAGAAAAGATAAGCATGACTGATTTTATCGGACTTGGCCGCATTCTTAAGAATACCCACCGCCAATTCCTGACCAATCAGGTCTTTTAAGAGTCGCGGCCGATATTTCCGATAGATTGCGAGCGCCATTTTTCCCTTCAATTATAGGGGAGTTTGGCTTAAAATGAGAAATAAATGACTGGCCGTTCGATAGCGATTCTCCTCTTTCTCTCCGCTCTCGCCCTAGGCGTTTTTTTATTCAAAACTAACTCGATTAAGCTTGATTCTCGACCGCTCGGTTTTATCGGAACCCCAGCCGTCGAGGAAGAGCTAAAACAGCTTGAAAATCCGCCAACCGTAGTTAAGGCAGTTTATGCCACAAGCTGGTCAATGGCCACGCCGAGCAACTTAGGGCACTTGCTTGATTTAATTGATACCACCGAGCTTAACGCCATTGTGATTGATATTAAAGATTATTCAGGGCAGGTAGCCTACGATACTAATATTCAAGCCCTCGAAGATTATGGCGCCGAAGATATAAGAATCAAAGACATTAATTCTTTAATTAAAGATCTTCATAATCGCAATGTTTACGTCATTGGCCGGGTCACGGTTTTTCAAGATCCGATTCTCGCGAAGGCTCGACCAGATCTAGCGATTAAAAATAGAGCTGGCGCAACCTGGCTTGACCATAAAAGTTTAGCTTGGGTTGATCCGGCGAGTCAGGAGGTCTGGGATTATAATATTGCGATTGCGGGAGACGCTTTAGGTCGCGGTTTTGATGAGATTAATTTTGACTACATTCGTTTTCCTTCTGACGGCAATGTCGACCTACTGGTATATCCGGTTTATGACAAAGATCTTCGAGAGAAACAAGAGATTATTCGCGATTTCTTTACTTACTTAAGAGCCGGGCTCGAAGGCGAGAAAATTTCAGCTGATCTTTTTGGCCAAACCACTTTTCAAATGGACGATATGGGCATTGGCCAGATGATTGAAGATGCTTTTATTCATTTTGATTTTGTAAGCCCGATGGTTTATCCGTCGCATTATGCGGCCGGCGTTGGCGGTTATAATAATCCGGCGCTTTATCCTTACGAGATCGTTAAGTATTCATTAGACGAGGCGATAAGAAGGAGAGGCGCGCTCGCTCTTCAGGATCCGGAAGTCGAATTAGCCGAACTCCGGCCCTGGCTCCAAGATTTTGATTTAGGCGCGATCTACACTGGGGCTATGATTCGGGAAGAAATGCGAGCCACTGAGGATGCCGCTGGCGAGAATTTCCGCGGCTGGATGCTTTGGGATCCGTCGAATGTCTATACAAGTGCCGCCCTAAATCCATGACCCACTCGACAGGCCTAGGGCAAACTGAATATGAATTTAGCTTGGGCGAATTCAAAGGACCGCTTGAGAAACTGCTTGAATTAATCGAAGAGCGCGAGCTTGAGATAACGCGGTTGTCGCTCGCTGAAGTCACGGCTGACTTTCTTAAATATTTAGAATCTTTAACTGATGTTCACCCCCGGGTATTAGCCGATTTCGTGGCTGTGGCTGCCAAGCTGATTCTTGTAAAATCCCAAGCACTTTTACCTCAATTAGAACTAGCGCCGGAAGAAGAAAAGGAAATTGCTGAGCTTGAGTCAAGGCTTGAATTCCTCGCGCAGTTTCGGGGTGCTGAACGCGAATTTAGTACTCTCTGGGGGAAGGAAATCGCAGAGGCGCGGGATTATTTCCTGGGTTTGCCGCCTGGCTTTTACTTTCGCGAAGAACTAACTCCAGCTGACTTAGAAATCGAAATTAAAAAAATCAGCTCGATTTTAACCGAACAATTTTTGAAAACTGAATCAGTCGAAGTGAAATTAGTAAGTCTCGAAGAGAAAATCGCCGAGGTTTTAGCTCGGGTAGACAAGGCGATTAAGACCAGTTTTAATGAAATCGCCCGCGGCCGAGCCAAGGAAGAAGTCGTTGTCTTTTTCCTAGCCCTGCTTCATCTCCTAAAAGAAAGGCTAGTCGAAATAGAGCAGGGCGAACCATTTTCTGAAATCACGGTTAAAACTATTAAGAATAATGGAAGAGAATAAGGGACTCGAAGAATTAGAAGCCCTGCTTTTCTTATATGGCGAACCAGTTAAATTTAAAAAACTGGCTGACACTTTGGGCCGGAAAGAAAATCAAATCCGCGAAGAGCTCGAACTTTTAAAACAAAACCTTGATCAGGGCGAGAGGGGATTAACCTTAATTATTTATGATGACCGGGTTCAGTTGACCACGAAACCCGAGCTCCAGCCGCTTATTCAAAAAGTAGTTGAAGCTGAGATGGATACAGGTCTTACTCCGGCAAGCCTCGAAACCCTGACTATTATTGCTTATCTCGGCCCCTGCAGCCGGGCTCTCGTTGAACATATCCGGGGCGTTAACTCGAGCTTTATTTTAAGAAGCCTTTTAATCCGGGGGCTGGTTGAGCGAAATCCCGATCCCAAGCATCCGAATACTTATTTTTATCAAGTCACTTTTGATTTTCTCCGGCATATTGGTTTGGATACGCTCGAAAAACTGCCGGATTATGAAAAATATCGCGAATTAGTTAAGTCTTATTTAGGTCAGGATGAAGCAAGTGAAGCTAGGGGAAATTAGGCCTTTATCTTTCGTCTTGATTGCTACTGTGATTGTTGGCGGTTTTGCTTTTGGCTTTTTCTCTTGGATAATTTCGGCTCGACCCGAGGAATTGCCGCCAATTAATGAAGATGCGAATTCCCCGCCGCCTCCGGCGACCCCTGAATTAACGCCTACGCCCAGCGCTCCGGTTATTGAACAAGTCGAGTTGAATGCCGCCGCGGCTTATCTCCTTGACGGGAAAACCCTTTATGAATTTCGAGCTGACAAACGTTGGCCCATTGCTTCGGTTACCAAACTGATGACCGCGTTTGTGGCTCGCGAACTTATGTTTGAAGACGAAGTAATCGTGATTACCCCCGAAGCCGTGGCCGCGACCGGCGCTGCCGGCGGCTTTAGCGCTTATGAAACTTATCGCTTGAGCGAGCTTGAGAAGGCAATGCTGACGGTTTCTTCAAACGACGCCGCCTTGGCCATTACTCTCCACTGGGGTGAAGCCGATTTTGTAAAAGAAATGAACCGGCAGGCCGCTATTCTCGGCATGAACGAGACGAACTTCAGCGACTCGACCGGCATCTCGCTCCAGAATCGATCAACTGCTCTTGACCTCTTCCGTTTGGTAAAATTTATCTGGGAGGAGGAACCGGAGATTTTTGAGATTACCCGCCGGCCATCGGTGGCGATTACCGATGAGCTTGGCCGGAGCCGAATCCTTAAAAATATTAATATCTTTGCCGGCCGGGCTGATTTTCTCGGCGGGAAAACCGGGTCACTACCTGAGGCCCACGGCAACTTGGTTTCGATCTTCAGCCTACCGAATCAAACTTCCCCGGTGATTATCGTGGTTCTTGGCGCCGCTGATCGGTTTGAAGAAACAAAGGAAATTTTAGCCAAACTTTAAAACTAAATGTATCAAATTCACTTACTCGCAGTTACCAAATTCCTTTCCTTATTCTTAATTGCTTTTGCCGTGGCTTTGGCAATCGCGCCAATCCTAATTCACTTTCTTTACAAATATAAAGCCTGGAAAAAGAAGCCCCGGGAAAACGCTCCTGGCGGCGATCCCACACCCTTCTTTACTAGGTTCCACGCTACTAAAGAGGTTTCCACTCCCCGGATGGGCGGCATTCTAATCTGGAGCACAATCCTTGTCGTTACTGGCATTACTTTTGTTGCTGGTTACTTTTTCCCGGATTCATTTCTCGGGAGATTAAACTATGTTTCCCGTTCGCAAACTTGGCTGCCGCTTTTTACTCTCGCTTCAGCCTCCTTGCTTGGCCTGGTTGATGACATTCTCGTTATTAGAAACAAGGGCCATTATATTGCCGGCGGCGTCCGTTTTCGAGTGAGATTAGGTTTAATTCTTCTTATTACTCTGGTTGGTGCTTGGTGGTTTTACTCTAAACTTGAGTGGACCAGTATTTACATTCCTTTTTACGGAAATCTCGAAATTGGCGGTTGGCTGATTCCGCTTTTCATCGGCGTGGTGCTTGCCACTTTTTCCTCAGGCGTGGTTGATGGTTTAGATGGCTTGTCTTCTGGCGTGCTCGGTTCGATTTTCGCTTCTTTCGGCGTGATTGCCTACGCCAGAGGTCTTTATGATTTAAGCGCTTTAATCATTGTCATCCTCGGCGCGCTGATGACTTATCTTTGGTTTAATGTTCACCCAGCTAAGTTTTATATGGGCGAGACGGGCATTATGGGGCTTACCGTCACCTTGGCCGTGATTGCCTTCCTAACTAATGCTGTTTTCCTCCTACCAATTATTGGTTTTGTTTTAGTACTTGAATCTTCATCAGTTATTATTCAGCTTGCAGCCAAGAAGTTCTTTAAACGAAAAGTCTTTTTATCAGCGCCAATTCACCATCATTTCGAAGCCAAAGGCTGGCCTGAATCTCAAATCACGATGCGTTTCTGGATTCTCTCGGTCGCTTTCTCCGCCCTCGGCCTCGCCATCTTCTTCATCGACAAATTTATTTAGAGAGCCGCTTTTATGAAAAATAAATTTACTGAGATTGCGGGCTGGATTGGTACCGCTCTAGTAATAGCAGCTTATATACTAGTTAGTTTCAAGGTCCTTCCTGGAGATAGTGTTATTTATCAGTTAATGAATTTACTCGGGGCAATGGGCGTTTTAACGGTTTCTCTTGTGAGGAGAGTGTACCAGCCCGCAGTGATACAAGTCGTTTGGATTACGGTAGCCCTAGCGGCATTGTTGAGGATCTTTAGGATTATATAAATGATGTACTATTTTGCTTAGAAATATGCTTTTGAGCACTGCTATGCTATAGCATAGTGTTGTGACACGTCAAAGCACCTAATTTATTCATCGTTACAAAGATATTATAACATTATGTATAATCACATTATACAGAATGTTATAATAATTATTTTACGTAGTTGCGTATGTAAAAATGAGAAGGACCCGCGGGATGTCCTTCCCAACGGGTCCTAGACCAGTGCGCCGAGCTCGGCGAGAGCCGCTTCGATCTGGTTCTTCTTGACCTTGATGGCGGCCGATGCCGCCTCACGCCGGCCCTGAGCTTTCGCCAGTTCGGCCGCAGCGGACTCCACGTTGTAGTACATGTTGTGGTCGTCCCGACGGTGGGTGCCGTCCTTGAGGGCTTGTTGCCAGAAGTCGTAAGACCTCTTGGTCTCGGCGTACTCCACCTGCAGTTCGATCAGCTCGTTCTGGAGTCGTACGACTTCCAACAGCTTCGCGACCTGCTCGGTCACGTCCATCTCGATTCCTTTCTGAAGTGCGAAAGCTGCGAATAGCAGCCATTACCAGACCACCTGATAACCCAGCCAGATTAGCATAAATCTACGATAAGGTCAAGGTATCTAGCTCTTAAAAACGACCCCCTCTCTTTTCGTAAAACACATCATTTATATAACTTTTATTGACATAGATATAAAAAGGTGATATTTTAAGGGAGTATCGGCTTCCGCTGATATACCCCCAAGAGGGGGTCCTTGTCCCTTAGCAACTCGGAGAGGGACCGGTTGAAGGAGGCAATCGTGTTCGTCGCCTACGGCTTTATCATCAAGCCGGTCAAGGGTCCGTTCTACAACCATCCGCCCCTTGGCACGGGCGATATCCTGAAGCTCCGGAAGCTCTTCCCCGACAACCCGATCTGGCAGGCCAGGACCAGTGGGGTCGGCAACGCCTACCACCCGACGCCGGAGCAAGCACGTGCCTTCTACTACGCGTTGAAGGCCTACGCCGAGGCGCACGAGGTGAGCAGCGAGCAGTACCCAACTGGCAACACCACCGGGCGGTTTCTCGTCTACAGCGATCTCAAGTCTGTCTTCGACGACCTCATCCCCTTCTTCGAGGACGAGCTCGACCTCCCGCGCACAAGGCGCACAGCCTAACGGCCCGCATGCGGCACAGTCTTATGGAAAGACTCGCCCCGCGTGCGGGTTTTTCCATTTAGAGAGGAAAGGGAACATATCTCTTGGTGTATAATTTGAGTTAGAATGAGCCTTTTGCTAAAGGAGGTGCAGGTTGTGGATGGGACGGGTAAGGCGCCATATAAGGCCGATGTTTTAATTCAGAAAAATATTATTTCTGCCATCGGCAACCTGAAATCGCGCGGCGCCGCCCGGGTTATTGACGGCCTGGGCGATTATTTAACCCCTGGTTTTATTGATCTTAATACC
Organism: Candidatus Colwelliibacteriota bacterium; assembly: GCA_016176505.1. Lineage (GTDB taxonomy): Bacteria > Patescibacteriota > Minisyncoccia > UBA6257 > Colwellbacteraceae > JACOXB01. The sequence continues at coordinate 31,434 of JACOXB010000006.1, forward strand.
AATTCTGACCATTATCTTTCTCTTTTCACTGATCCGGCCCAATCTGACTTAACTTCCCAGGGCGTCACCACTATTTTCGGCGGCCAGTGCGGTTCGTCGCTTGCGCCGCTTATCTACGGCACTTTGGAATCAATCCGCAAATGGATTGACCCGTACGAGATTAATGTTAACTGGCACACAACTGCTGAATTTTTAAAAAGCCTGGAACGAGTTCCGCTCGGCATTAACTTCGGCACTTTGGTTGGCCACTCGACCATTCGCCGGGCTTTGGTTGGTGATGCTAAACGCCGCTTAACCGAATCTGAGCTTAATGTTTTTAAACGCCTTCTTCGCGAATCCTTAAACCAGGGTGCTTTTGGTTTTTCAACCGGTCTTGGTTATGTTCACGGCAGTGCGGCTTCAAACCGGGAAATTGAAGAGCTCGTAAAAGTGGTTAAAGAATTTGACGGCGTCTATGCCACTCACTTGCGTCACCAAGGCGAAAAGATTCTTGATTCAGTAAAAGAAGCAATTGAAATTGCCGAGCGAACCGGCGTCCGCACCATCATTAGTCATTTTCGGCCGGAAAAAGGATTTAGCGAACAATTTGAAAAAGCAGTTGAAAAAATTGAAGCAACTCAGGCGGAAATCTATTTTGATGTTTATCCCTTGCCTTACAGTATCGAAACTATTTACACCCTACTGCCAGAGTGGGTGAGGGTCGGTAGTCTTGAGATGATGCTCGAGCGCGTTAAAAACGGCGGTGTCACGCCATTAATTAAGAAAGATTGGCCGAATTTTAAGGGTGATGAAATTGAAATTGTCGGGGCGCCGAATCACGAATATTTAGTTGGTAAATCCCTGGCTCGAGTCGCCGAAAGATTAGAGGTCGACCCGGCCGAAGCCCTGATTCAGGTGATGAAAATGACTGAACTCCGAGCCACGATTTTGAAGCGCGATATTGATCTGAAAGTTCTGCCGCGGGCGCTCGCGAGTAGCCGCGCTTTTATTGCCTCAAACGGCAATGCCGTCTTGCCGCCGGGCTTTGTGAAGCCGAAAGAATCGCTTAGTGTATTCCCAAAATTTCTCGAAATAGTACTCCAGAGTAAGTTGATGACGATTGAGTCAGCTGTTGCTAAGCTCACAACCGAGGCGATTAAGTTTATATCACCGAAGCGGTCATTAGGCAGGGGAGTAATTAAGGAGGGTATGGCGGCTGATTTAGCTTTAGTGGGTAAGAATAATTACAGCATTAAAAAAGTAATTCTTGGCGGCGAGCTAGTGGACGAAGTAACTGCAAACGGCCAAATCCTTCGCCGTCGTTAGAATGGTTAAGTCAAGAAGGGGAAAACCAGATTACCTGATTCTTCTTGTGGCCGGCCTTTTAATTTTAATGGGCTTTGTGGCTCTGGCTTCAGCCTCTTCTGATTTGGGCAAGACAAAGTTTGATGATGCTTATTACTATCTAAAACACCAGGCGCTTTACGGTTTTATCCCGGGTGTCTTCGGCTTTCTCATTGGTTACTTTATTAATTATCGGTTTTTGAAAAAATGGGCCACTTTGATTTTACTCGGCGCTCTTCTGCTTTTACTTTTAGTTTTTTCGCCTTTTGGTTTTACCTCAGGCGGAGCTCAGCGGTGGATCGATCTCGGCCCGGTTACAATTCAGCCAAGCGAAATTTTAAAAATTGCTTTTGTGATATATCTCGCGGCCTGGCTCTCTTCAGCTAAGGGTGACCGCCAGAAAAGTCTTCACGAAAGCTTTCTGCCTTTTATTGCTATTTCCGGTTTCATTGGCATAATTCTTTTGATTCAGAAATCAACCAGCGCCGCTTTTATTCTCCTTGGTGTCGCCTTCGTTCTTTATATGGTCGGCGGGGCTAAATTAAGATACCTCGGCGCTCTGGCTCTAATGGGAGTACTCCTCTTCGGCGCATCCATTGCTCTTACTGGTTACCGTTTGGAAAGAATTAAAACTTTTATTTCTGGAGAAGGGCAGTCTTATCATATTGAACAAGCTAAAATTGTGATTGGTTCTGGCGGCATAACCGGAGTAGGTTATGGCCAGTCGCTCTCGAAAGCCTATTTGCCGGAACGAATCGGTGATTCTATCTTCGCCATCATTGCCGAGGAGTTTGGCTTAATCGGTTCTTTAGTCATTATTTTTCTATTCTTTGCTTTATCTTTACGCAGTTTTATTCTGGCAAGAAGGGCGAGAGATCAGTTCGGCCGCTTGATTCTTGTCGGCTTCGGCCTGATTATCGGGCTTCAGGCTTTTATTCATATTGCTGCAAACTCTGGCCTGATTCCCTTGACTGGCGTGCCCCTGCCCTTTATTAGCTACGGCGGTACGGCCCTTGTTGTCTCAATGACCATGATAGGATTAATGTCGAATATCAGCCGGAATATCTAACGTGTATACAGTACCCTGTACCGAGTACCCAGTATAAAGTATGGCGAACGATATAGATAAAATTCAGCGATTCACGGATCTAAATGCCTGGAAAGAGGCCCATAAGTTAAGCTTGATTATCTACAAGCTAACTGCTAATTTTCCCGCAGAGGAACGTTATTCTTTGATTGATCAGATGAGAAGAGCCGCAGTTTCAGTCACATCGAACATCTCAGAAGGATTTTCTAGAAATTCAGCAAATGAGAAGAGACGATTTTACTCCATGGCGAAGGGATCGAATATGGAATTACAGAATCAGCTTATTTTAAGTAAAGACTTAGGCTATCTCGATGGCGATGAGTTTAAAAAAGCTTTTGAACAATCGGTCAACGTTAATAAGCTAATCAGCGGGTTGTTTAAGGCGGCTGAAAAATTAGATCATAATAAGTAATACGAGATACATGGTACGGAATACAAGGTACAGAATACTATTTACCGGAGGAGGAACGGGCGGCCATATTTATCCTTTAATTGCTGTTTCGGCCGAGCTCCAAATGGTCGCGGCCCAGAGCGGGCTTGATCTTCACTTGCGCTATTTAGGTTCGGCCGGGTCTTATCGCCAATTGCTTCAGGATAATGGCATTAAAGTCGGTAAAATCTGGTCAAGTAAGTTAAGGCGTTATTTTTCTTTTAAAAACTTTATTGATTTTCCCAAGTTTGGCTTGAGTCTAGTTCAGGCTTTATGGAAAGTTTTTTGGCAAATGCCGGATGTGGTTTTTTCAAAAGGCGGGCCAAGCGCCTTAGCCGTGGTTTTAGCCGCCCGTTTTTATCGGATTCCAGTTGTCATTCATGATTCTGATGCGATACCTGGTTTAACTAATCTTATTACTGGCCGTTACGCCCGAGTGATTACCACCTCCTTCCCTGGCGCTAAAGATTATTTTCGAAAAACCAAAGCCGAAATTATTAATGTTGGGAATCCGGTTCGCCGTTATCTTTTAAGCGAAGAAATTTCCCAAACTTGGGCCAAAAGTTTCTTAGGTTTTGATCCGAATCAGCCTTTAATTTTAGTCCTTGGCGGTTCTCAAGGCTCGGAGCGAATTAATAATTTTATCGTCGGCATTTTGCCTTCTTTGCTTCCTTTAAGTCAGGTTCTGCATCAAACTGGCCGGGGCAATTACGACCGGGTAGTCCAGGCTTTTCAAATCGCCTCGGCTGATATCAGCGAAGAGCTTAAGCGAAAGTACCAGGTTGTTGATTATTTTGAAAAAGATATGCGGATTGCCCTCGGTGCAGCCGATCTTGTGGTTTCCCGGGCTGGTTCGGGTAGTATTTTTGAAATCGCCGCTTTTGGCCGGCCCTCGATTTTAATTCCTTTGCCCGAAGCGGCGAATGGTCATCAATCTGAAAACGCCGCTGAATACAGTAAAACCGGCGCGGCCGAAGTGATCGAAGAATCAAATCTCTTGCCCCATCTTTTCTTAAATCAAATCACCGGCTTATTTAACGACCCGAACGAGCTCACTAAAATGAGCCAGGCCGCCTTTGCTTTTTACAAACCCGACGCGGCCGTAAACATCGCTCAAATCATTCTTCAGGTAAATGCTTCTTGATATTGGCGTCGGAATTTTACTATCAATTTTTACAAGCAACTTATTTGGCTTATCACTCACTGGCTCCTTTCTAATTAGCGGTATTATCTTTTCTTTATTCGCGGATATTGATTATATCTTCCACCTGATAAAAGGAGGCGACTCAAAGAATGCGTACAAGCATCGGTACCTGCTTCATTACCCGCTTTTATATATTCCAGCGGGGATATTTGTGATTTCATTTTCTAACCCCGATTTGGCTATATTATTTGGATTTTGTTCTTTTGCGCATTTTCTTCACGACAGCATTGGTATCGGCTGGGGCATTCAGTGGCTTTACCCCTTCAAGAAAGATCACTATATGTTTCTCTATCGTTATACACCTCCCCATAAAGAGCGACTACCATGGCAAATTATTTATATTTGGAGGCACGACGATATCGATGCACTTGCTAGAAAATACGGTGATGAAGATTGGATAAGGAATATTTATTGGCGCTGGCATCCATATGCGATTATCGAATTTTTAACCTTTATAATTGCCCTTATCGTTCTATATTTTTCTATCAGATAATACCTGCTCAGTAATCGATTATACCTTTACCAATTTCTTAATCTCTGGTATTAATAATTCAGGAGACAACTGGGTCTCATGGATCTTTGAAAGGGGTGAATATTTTGGAGCTTTGGATTATCGTTGTCGGCGCCCTAGTTCTAGTGGTCCTGCTCGCCAATCTCGATCGAGGAGGTGGCTGGTGGCTGTAAGCGAAAGGACCGTGCTGAAGTGGTACATTGGACTCGCGATCGCAGGTCAGGTGGCGCTGGTCCTCGTTGCCGTGGCTGGGTCTATCGCGACGGTCGTTGTCGGTGCTCACTGGCTTGGTGTGGTAGCGATCCTGCTTTTCGCCGGGTTCTTCTTCGTCATCGTCACGCAGGCCAAGAGGTGGTGTCGAGGAGAGCTCGCCAAGCTCGACCGTCGAGAAATGAGAGGGATGACCAATGGCTGAGACGCGTTCGAGCGAAGCCGTTCGAGCCATAGCCGAGAGGCATCACAGCCAACGGCGCTCGGGATCCTGGAACAGGCACAGCTCCGGGAAGTTCGACTTCTGTTCGAACGCTGAGTGCGTTCGGATGCGCGCGGCGATCAAGGCCCTCGAAGAGCTCGAGGTCGAAGTCGAGCGCCTTAAGGCCGAGATACGCGTACTTCAGCAGGGTTCGAGCATGCCTATGCCCGACCCTAGCGAGAAAGTGGAAGCGCTGTAGGGCGCTTCCCACGCGGCCCCCGGAAGGCCCGCCTTCTGTGGGGCCTTTCCGTTTCTGACTTCTAAAGATTTTAACTCTATAATTGACATATGACCGAGAAACCGCGGGTGCGAGTGAGATTTGCCCCTTCGCCGACTGGTTGGCTTCATATTGGCGGGGCCCGAACCGCGCTTTTTAACTGGCTTTTTGCCAAATCCCAGAAGGGCGATTTTATTCTCCGAATTGAAGATACGGACAAAGAGCGTTCGAAGCCTGAATTTGAAGAAGATATTAAAACCGGTTTAACTTGGCTTGGTTTAAACTGGGATGAGCTTTACCGCCAAAGCGAAAGAGTAGAGGATTACCGCCGCTATCTTGAAGATCTGCTGCGCCAAGGCTGGCTTTATTATTGTTTCTGCACTAAAGAAGAGCTTGAAGCTGAACGCCAGGCCATGATGGCTCAGGGCCTTGCGCCAAAGTATTCTAGCCGTTGCCGCAATCTTTCAAAAGAAGAAGTTGAGAAAAAATTAGCCCAAGGCGAACCATCGGTTCTGCGTTTTAAAGTTGCCGAAACTAAATTAACTTTTAAAGATTTAATCCGAGGGAGCATCACTTTTGACACTTCTTTAATCGGCGACATTATTGTGGCCCGCAATTTGGATGAACCGCTTTATAACTTTGCCGTTACGGTTGACGATGCCCTAATGCGCATCACGCATGTGATCCGCGGCGAAGAACATATTTCGAACACGCCGCGTCAGATTTTACTCGCCAAAGCCATGGGTGCCGAACCGCCGCAGTTTGCCCACTTGCCCCTGATTCTAAATCCGGATCGGAGCAAAATGTCGAAAAGATTTTCTGATACGGCTCTTCGCGATTACGTTAAAGCCGGCTATACCAAAGATGCCATGGTTAATTTTCTTACTTATCTAGGCTGGCACCCGAAAGAAGACAAGGACGCGATGACGGCCGAAGAGATTATTAAAGAGTTTGACCTGAAGCGGGTTCAAAAAGCCGGTGCTATTTTTAGCGTCGATAAGCTCGACTGGCTGAATGCGCATTATTTGAAACAAATGCCGCCTGATGTGTTTATGAAACTAGCCCAACCCTTTTTGCTAGAGAACTGGAAGTTAAATGAAGCTATGGTTCGGGCTGTCCGCGGCCGGGTTGAAAAACTCGGAGATCTAAAAGAGCTGGTTGGCTTCTATTTTGAAATGCCGGATTACAAGCCCGAGCTCTTAAAATGGCAGGAGATGACCTTTGAACAAGTGGTCGAGAACCTGGAGAAAGCCTCGGTCTTGATTGCCGACCTTAGCGAGGCAAAATTCGAAGAAAAAGCCCTTGAAGATTACTTTTTCGAGCGGATCGGCCGAGAAAATAGGGGCGAAATGCTCTGGCCTTTGCGGGTGGCTTTGTCTGGAAAAACGGCCTCTCCAGGGCCTTTTGAGATTTTAGCGGCTCTGGGCAAGGAAGAATCCCTGAAGAGGGTTGAAAAAGCTGTCAGTAAAGCTAAAATAGATTAAGATTTCCCAGACCGACCCGATATATTTCTAAAATTGTCAAAAAAGTATTCAAAATTTGCCCTTCTCTCATTAGTTTTGCTTGGTGTTTTAGTTTTTGATTTGAGCCCGGTCTCGGCTGAAAAAGAACTGGCCCTTGATGGCGAGGCGATTGATGAATTGAAAGATGTGATTGATTCGAAAACCCAAGAGCTTCTCGAAATCAATAAAAAAATTGCCGAGACTCAATTAAAAATTACTGAAGTCCAGGGCAAGGGCGATACTATAGAAAACGCCATTGCCCAGCTTGATTACGAAATCACGCAATTAAATTACGGCATTCGCTCAAGTGAAATCAGCATTGATAAATTAGTGCTTGAACTCGAGTCATTGGGTTATGAGCTTGGCGATGTGAAGCAAGATATGGCCAAGAAATCGGCTATTGTCGGCGGACTTCTGCGCGAGATGCAGCAAAAAGACCGCGAAGGCTTGCTCGAACTGTTTTTGCGAAATCAAAGTCTGGCTGACGGCATGTTCGAGTATCAGGGAATTAAAGTGATTCAGGACGATCTTTCAAACGAGGTCTCTGGTTTGGGTCAGATTAGGGACCGGTTGGATCAAACAATTAATTTAACTGATCAAAAGAAAACCGGTTTGGAAAATGAGAATGTAACTTTGCGTTCGCGTAAATCCATTGCCGCTGACCAGCAAGATGAAAAAGACCGACTCTTGGCAATGAACAAAGCTGAGGAAGGTGCTTATCAGACTGCGCTTCAGCAACTGCGGGCCCAGCAGCAGTCAATCATGGAAGAGATTAATAGCATTGAAGCGAAGTTGAAAGCCGGGTTCGATACGTCGAAAGCGCCGGTGCGGACCGCTGGCAGATTATCCTGGCCTTTAGGTGAGGGGGTGGGCCGGATTACTCAGAATTATGGCGAGACGGCTTATGCTTATCAGTTTTATAAAGGCAAACCTCACAACGGCACAGATATTGGTGCGCCGATTGGTACACCGGTTTATGCGGCCGCTGACGGCACAGTTGCCCGGGCTGACAACAACGGTCGCTATCAGTACGGCCGCTACATTATGATTGATCACGGCGGCGGTTTATCAACTCTTTATGCTCATCTTTCCGGGCAAGTGGTTTCCTCTGGTCAGAGCGTGAAAAGAGGGGATTTGATTGGCTATGTCGGCTCAACCGGCTTCTCCACCGGGCCCCATCTCCACTTTGGCGCTTACGCCACGCCTTCTGGCGGCTGGGGCACTACTGATTCAAGAGAACGGGGCGGCTTTATTTCCCTGCCGCCAGCCTCAGGTCTGGTGCCGGTTGGTGTCACCTTCGACGCCATGGGCTACCTGTAGGATTGGCGATTATTTGAGATAATATTCGAGATTGATTAGTGATATAATCAGAATGTGCCTGACTTCAGCCCCATTTTTGATACGCTAAAAGAAATTCTCTCTGCCGGAGCCGTCTTACTTGAAAAACTCGGCCGTTTCTTCATTGCTTTAATTAATTTAGTGATTGATTTACTCGGAAAGATCGGCGGCAAAGATTAAAATTTGACATTCTATAAATGGAGGAATTAAACAACGCCGTTGAAAGCGACGAATTAGTTTTAATTCTTCACGGTGCCTCAAAAGGCATTAATTCAGAACCGGTAACCTCGATTTTTAATCGATTAAAGACAGCGTCGAAGAGGGTATCTGCGATCGAATTTTCTTTTATTACTAAAAAGACGGATCCTGATCCCGATCAAATCGTTGAAACCGAAGAATTAGAGAATTATTTAAAAGCTCAGCGCTATAAGAGATTAACAGTCATTGCTCACTCCAATGGCGGCCTCGTGGCATTAGTCGCCACCACTCGAGGCCTCGTTATCAATCACTTAATTCTGCTCGGTTTAACTTCGGTCACAAAAGAGGGGACTAAGCAAATCATCGCAGAAATAGTTCGGAAGATAACCTCCGAAGGAAATAGGGTAACCATAATACAACCAGAAAACGATCCCTATTCAACCCCCTTAGAAGTTAAAAACTTTATAAACGAGTTCGATTTAGACGTTGAGCTTTATACCATTCCAGGAGATCATTACTTCAGGGGAGCCGAGCCTAAACTTTCAGATCTAATATATGAATTAGTATCTGCTACTGAGCATGCTCAGTAGTAGGTTCGATCTAAGAGTGGGATCAATTTCCTGCCGGTTTGTGGTCTGATATAATTTGCTTATATGAATATGAAGTTCAAGAAGGCCTTACTTATAAACATCGATGGCCCCGCCCTAGATAAGAAATATTGGGAAAAGCTCGACCAGCTCATAGATAAAAGAGTTTATCTTCCGAAAGACAGTTCTGATATCGAGAAAGAATTACCAGATACAGATTGCCTGCTTGTTGGTTTCGGCGTGCCGGTCACCAAAGAGCAGATAGACCGAGCCCCCGATCTTAAATACATAGGCGTTTTAGCTACCGCCTTTGGGAAAATTGATGTCGATTATGCAGGAAAAAGAAATATTCCTGTTTGTAATCTAGCGGGATATAGTACTGAGTCGGTTGCAGAATTTACAATCGCCGCCATCCTAGAGCACATACGAGGACTCGAGGAGGGTAAAAAGAGAGGTAGGGAGGGGAAATATCCAGAGGAGGGGATGAGCGCAAAAGAAATAAAAGGTAAAGTATTCGGGATAATAGGCTTAGGAAGCATCGGAAGACGAGTCGGAGAGTTAGCGCAAGGTTTTAATGCCGATGTTAGATATTGGTCCAGAAATAAGAAAGAGGTTCCTTTCGGATATCGAGACGCCGATTCCCTAATCGCTGAGGCTGATTTTCTGTCTATAAATCTTGCTCAAACACCAGATACAGAGAGCTTCTTAAATAAAAGAAGGCTCGATAGTCTTAAAGAAGGAGCGGTCGTTATAAACACGACACCGATGGAATTAGTTGATATCGACGCCCTAGCGGAGAAACTTTCTAAAAACGATATAACTTTTATTCTTGATCATTCGGACGAAATGAGTAAAGAGGATTTGGCAAAGCTTTCTAAATACGAAAACTGTATTATTTATCCTCCTATTGCTTATATAACAGGAGAGGCCCGGATCAATAAACAAGAACTGTTTATCAGTAATATTCAGAGCTTCCTCAGTGGTAAACCCACGAATAAAGTTAACTAGGTGTATTCCGAGGGAGGGCTAAGCCATTCCTATTCGAATGTCCATCCTGCTACTGAGCATGCTCAGTAGCAGGTTCAGTAGCAATCCTCTAAGATATTAGAGATGGTAAAGAAACCTCATATCCGAAAACTCACCCGCATGGGCGGCGGCCGCTCGCTCGGTCTCGTCCTCCCCGCCGATTTAGTCCGCGACCTCAACTGGCGCGAACGCCAAAAAGTCGTGGTCAAGAAGGTCGGGAAAAGGATAGTCGTCGAGGATTGGCCAGTTCGAGAGTGAGGGGGTAATTTCATGAAAAAACCATCATCAAATAAAAGCCTACATAAAGCAAAAGATATCAAGAATGATGAATTTTATACTCGTTTTGATGATATTCAGGCAGAACTAAATTTTTATAAAGACCAGTTTAAAGGCAAAGTAATTTACTGTAATTGCGATGATCCGGCCGAAAGCGCCTTCATTGATTTTTTCAAATTGAATTTCGATTACTTAGGTATTAAAAAGTTAATTGGTACTCGCTATCAAAAATCAAACCTCTTTTTGTTTGCCGACCCTGCTAGACGGAACGGTTATAGGTTAGAAATAACAGCGAAAAATAAAGACGACAAAAAACCCGTCAAAATAAATTTGAAAGGAGACGGTGACTTTCGTTCGCCGGAATGCATTGAGTTATTAGAAGAGGCGGACATTGTTATTACTAACCCGCCGTTTTCACTGTTTCGTGAATATGTCGCTCAATTGATGAAATACAATAAAAAGTTTTTGATAATTGGAAACGATAACGCCATTAAATATAAAGGGATTTTTGAGCTAATAAAAGAAAATAAAGTATGGCTTGGTTACACTAGAGCTAAGGAGTTTTATAGACCAGACGGCTCAACACAAAAATTTGGCAATGTTGGTTGGTATACTAATTTAGATGTTAAAAAGCGACATGAAGAGTTGTTTTTGTATAAAACATACAAAGACAATAAAAAAGATTACCCAAAATATGATAATTATGACGCAATTGAAGTCTCAAGAATAAAGAACATACCAATGGATTATGAAGGATCAATGGGTGTTCCAATTACTTTCTTAAACAAGCACAACCCTGGGCAATTTGATATTATTGATCTACTAAATAGATATACCTTGCTTGATACGCAAAAGACAAATGAAGATGTTAGAGCAAGACATTCCCACACTTGTAATATAAACGGTAAGGCCGTCTATTCTAGGATCGTGATTAAAAGAAAAAAATAAACTATGGATACGATACATCAACGAATAAAAGTAAAAGATGTTTTTAATGGCTACCTAGATAAAGATTGGGACGGCGTTGTCGGTTATGGCGGAAAATTAGATATTCGCCCAATTTACCAGCGTGAGTTTATCTACAACCCAGAAAATGAGCGAGCGGTTATAGACACAATTTTGAAGGAGCATCCGCTAAATCTGATGTATTGGGTCAAAAATAAGAACCACAATTTTGAATTATTGGATGGGCAACAGCGAACCTTGTCAATTTGCCGTTTTCTTGATCATAAATATCACATTGAACTCAACGGAGAAAAAAGATATTGTGATACATTATTGAAGGAAGATTTGGATAAAATAAAAAATTACGAACTAGATGTCTATATTTGCGAAGGAAAAGAAAAAGAAATTTTAGAATGGTTTAAAACCATAAATATTAAAGGTAAAGAATTAAACCCTCAAGAATTATTAAACGCCACTCATACAGGAACTTGGCTTACCGACGCAAAAAGGTATTTTAGCAAGCCAAATTGTGCCGCCAAGGGTTTGGGAGAAGATTATATTAACGCAAGCGTGGAACGACAGGAATTTTTAGAAACCGCTTTGAAATGGATAAACAATGGAGACGCGCAAGGTTATATGGCGATTCACAGAAACGACGCGAACGCAAAAGAACTACAAGATTATTTTGCTAATGTAATTAAATGGATTAAAAAAACTTTTACTACCCATCGCAGAGAAATGAAAAATGTGAACTGGGGCGAGCTATATAATCAATTCAAGGATGTGAAGCTTGATGCCGGTAAATTGGAGAAAGAAATTGCCAAACTGATGGAGGACGAAGAAATTGGTGATCAAAAAGGAATTTATGATTATGTCTTGACGAGAAATGAGCGAAGCTTGAATCTGCGAACTTTTGACGAAAAAACCAAACGCCGAACTTACGAAAAACAAAAAGGAATTTGTCCACATTGTAAGGGAGAGAATAAGAAAAAGAAATGGAAATTTGAGGAAATGGAAGGTGATCATAAAAAACTTTGGAGCGAGGGAGGAAAAACAATCCCAGAAAATTGCCAAATGTTATGCAAGGACTGTCATCGAGAAAAATCTGGAAAATAATACGAACGGGGGAGATAGTAAGGGAGATTAAAATTGTTGAGAGCGGGTCAGATTGATGGGGGAAGAGGTAGGGTTTAGAATAAGGTCATCATGGAACGCAAAACATTAATTCAACAAATAGAGGGATTAAGGAGCTCCAAGGTAATCACTTATATCACTAGCGATCGGCAGGGGCCGGTGAGCGCTAAAGTGGCTATGGATATCATTCCCGTCATGAGCCGACAGCTTCGAGATATCGGAAAAACCGAAAACATCGATTTATTTCTTTATAGTACGGGGGGAGATACTATGGTGCCGTGGCGTTTGGTCTCTATGGTCAGGGAATACTGCGAGAAGTTTTCCGTACTAATACCATACAAAGCCCATAGTGCGGCAACTATGATTGCGCTCGGGGCGGATGAAGTAGTGATGAGCGATCTCTCTGAGCTGTCACCGATCGATCCGTCAACGGCAAACGTTTTTAACCCAATCGATCCAAAAAATCCGCAGAATAGAGTTGCCATCTCCGTCGAAGACGTAATGGCCTATTTCGATCTAGTTAAAAACAAATTTGGGGTGAAAAACGACGAGGACCTCACTAAAGTCTTCGTAAAGTTTATCGAGTCGAACCCTCAGATTCACCCTCTAGCACTAGGTAACGTAAATCGTATCCATAATTTAATTCGTATTCTTGCGCAGAGGCTTCTAAAAAGCCACAGGTCGCCCATGAAAGAGGAAGAAATAAATAAAGTGGTTGATTACTTTACGGAAAAACTTTACTCACACCAATACTTTATCGGTCGCAAAGAAGCCAAAGAAGATCTGGGGCTAAAAACGGTAGTTTTTGCTGATAGCGCACTTTCTAAAGCGATGACCGATCTTTACGGAGAATATGAGAAAGAAATGGAACTCGGTGTAATATGGAATCCGGAAAATGAGCTCGGCCTAAACGCTGCACAGAATAGAAAAACATATAAGATTGCCTTTATTGAGGGCAACCAACCCTCGAATTATTTTGAACTTGAAGTCGAATATCGCAGGCAGCAGATGAATGTAGCCCAACAAACTCCTCAAGGCTCGATCCAGGTTCCGCAAGAACAGGTTATTTGGCGGGTTGTCGGCCAGGGGTGGAGATAAGGAATACCTATGTCGACCATTAAACCAAAAATAAATTACGCCTTTCTATGTGATTATGCCTTTATTAGTGGGGGCGATAAGTTAAATATTATCGGGATTTTTAAAAACATAAACACGCAGAATCTTCCAGCTCAACACCCTTTGATGTTTGTGGTTACTAGTATAGCCGTGGCGACTAAGGGTAACTTTAAAGTAAATATCAAATTTGTTCGCCGGCTAGATAATGTGGAGATAATCCCGCCCCTAGATTTCGATATTTCCATGGTTTCAGATGAGGGATCTAGAGAGGGGGAACTTGGCGTAATAGGTCAAATTGCAAATCTAAAATTCGAGGAAGCCGGGATGTACGATGTCCTAGTTCTTGTTAACGGAGAGAACATAGGAAGTTTGCCTCTCCAAGTACTCCATTTAAAGAAAAATGCCGCGAAATAAAAAAGCGGAGAAGCCGAAATCATCATTTCAATTTCTGGCAACAGAGAGTGAGTCGACTGGTGATATAACGCCGCTGGAAAAACGAGTAAGTCCTATCGAGATCAGGGTTGGGCAACTCGAGGTAAAACTAGAGGCGCTAGAAGAACGACTGAAAGGCGAACGAGCTCTAAAATTATGGGTGATAGGTACCGTACTAGCGATTGTTGCAGGCATTTTCGGGGCCCTTACGATATACATCAATTTAACCAAAGATTCACAGGACTCATACCGAGAGCTTCAGAATAATTATTACGAGAAACTACTGGAGCTAAGGAAAGATATTTTATCAGAGAAAAACGCTAGCTCTCAACCACCTCAAAGCGCTAAGTGAGCAGGATCCTCGGACAGCCGTAATTTAATTGAGAAATAAAATTTATGGATAATTTCGAATTTTTTATTAGGAATACTTCTATAAATATAAGAGAGCTTAGGGATAAAATCGGTAAGTCGTTGCTCGATCTTAGAGTAGATAATATTAAACAAATCAGAGAACTTATTAAGCAGTTTATTATAATTTCCGGTGCGATTATCGGTTTCACGATACCGGTGTTTGGAAGAACTAAACTTATCAGAACGCCAGTATTTCTTACCGGTGGACTAATAGAGCTGTTAATCGTCATGGTGTATGCCTTTTATTACCTGATGCATATTTTAGAGAGCGAAAATCAAAAGTTAGGAGAACAGCACGAACGTTATAATAAGATTATTGATAGCCTAAGAGATAATCTGATTATTTTTGCCACGAGCGATAAGACCGAGAAAGACGCACAAAAGCAACTTGACTCCGATAAACAAGTGTTGGATGAATTTCTATCCGAAGAGGCGGGCGACAAGGGTAATAAGAAAGATTACGCCTTAAATATTATTTTTTCTGCGTTTTTGGTCGGACTCGTATTGATAATCTTATCAATGATAAATTTTCAGAATTTAATTTCGGATTAGCATTATGGAAAAGTTAGTTTCGCTCGGATTTATATTTATCGTAGTGAGCCTGGGGTTTTACGGCCTCTAAGTTATTACAGATATTATAACATTCTGCAGAATGTTATAATGTTCTATTTATGACAAATTGATGGCGGAGCGGTTGTGCTATATTTAAACTATATCAATGAGATGGAGCGGGAATAGGGATTTATCAAAATGGTTTATTCCCTTTATGGCTTTGTGGGGGATTTTCTTTGGCGAGTTCTTGCCGGTGTGCTTGGAGAATAGTTTTAACTGTTTCCCCAAAACAACGCCGCCAGGCGCCAAAGAGTCAATGTTCTCCGGCCTTGATATGTTCATCCCAACCGTAGTGATTTATTTTATTCTGGCTACGGTTTTCTGGTGGCTCTATCGAAAACTAGATTGGAAAATAGTCTTTGTTATAGCGATTGTGGTCGGTCAGGTTCTGGAGTTTGCCTTCTTTAGGCCCCAAGAGGGAGACGGCGTAAATGTGGTTGATAATCCGCTCTACTCATTCTTATTTTTCTTAATCATCTGGCCAATTCTACTCGTAGCGCCATATGGCATTTTCCAGAAATTCTTTGCCAAGAAGAAGAAATAATTGAGAAATAAAATTTAAAAGTGGAGTTATACAGGAAAGACGTCAAAGCCGGAATGGAGGTAGAAGTAGTGCTGAAAGAGGATCAGAGGACGGGAGAACTAACCCGCGGAATAGTGGCGGAAATTTTAACCAATTCTGAATTTCATCCCCGGGGTATAAAAGTTCGCCTCAAGTCCGGCCAAGTCGGCCGCATCCAAAAAATCCTGCGAATGGTAGAATAAACGCATGAAAGTTAATAGCTTTCTTAAATTACTTATCGCCATTAGTATCTCGGAATTCGCCGGAATCGTTGGCTCGTTTTTTACCGTTTCGGCAGTCCCGAACTGGTATGCCGCTCTCGAGAAACCAGTATTAAACCCGCCGAGCTGGATCTTCGGACCGGTTTGGATCATCCTCTACGCCTTAATGGGAGTTGCCGTATTTCTGGTCTGGGAGAAGGGCTGGAAGAAAAGAGAAGTTAAAAAGGCGCTTGGTGTATTTGGGATTCAGCTTTTCCTAAACGCTATCTGGTCAATCGTCTTTTTCGGTCTTCAAAATCCTTTTTGGGCTCTGATTAATATCGCCTTTCTTTGGCTCGCGATTATTTGGACAATATTTAAGTTTTATCCACTTTCGAAGCCGGCGTCATATCTACTCGCGCCCTATATCTTATGGGTTAGTTTCGCTGTATATTTAAACTACGCTATTTGGGCTCTAAATTAAAATAGAATTGTGGCGGTAATTCATAAAAAATCTTGGCCGGAGCAATTTGAAGCAATCTTTTCGAGAAGGAAAAAGTTTGACCTCCGACTGGCCGATTTTGAGGCCAAGGAAGGGGATACGATAGTGTTTGAAGAATGGGATCCGAAAAAGAAAGAATATACTGGCCGGAAAATCGAGAAGAAAATCACTTTTGTTTTTAAATTTAAGCCTGACGAGTCCCCATACCACTCCAAAGAAGAAATTCAAAAATACGGTTTTCAGATCTTTTCTCTCGAATAGGTCGCTCCCAATCATATTTGACTTTATTATCAATATAGAGTAGAATAGGCGAGTAAGTTTCTTGTTTCCCTTCCTTGCATAAAACCTATGTAAGCTTGAAGGATAAGCTAAGATAGGTCGACTTACTCTCACAATATGTAAGGAGAAATGGCAAAGAAGTTGTACGTAGGCGGATTGTCCTTCATCACTGACAGAGCCACTGGCCGTTCCAAGGGTTTTGGTTTTGTTGAGATGTCTACTGACGAAGAAGCTCAGAAAGCGATTGAAATGTTCAATGGCAAAGAGCTTGACGGCAGAACAGTGACAGTCAACGAGGCCAAGCCGATGGAGGATCGTCCCCGTGGGGGCGGTGGCGGCTTCGGCGGTCGAAACCGCTGGTAGTAGAAAAGAAAAATCCCCTCGATTAAAGGGGATTTTTCTTTTAGAATTGTATTAATGATAAAACTTTCGCCGTCAGCTTTAAATTTATTTCTTGAATGTCCCCGGTGTTTCTGGGCCGAGCGGGTGAGGGGAATCCATCGGCCGAATGGGCCGTTTCCGTCACTCCCTGGCGGCATTGATAGCGTGCTTAAGAAATACTTTGATAAGTTTCGGGAAAAAGACGAACTGCCGCCGGAAATTGAAGGTAAGGTTGAAGGCAAGCTATTGAACGATCCGGTTCTCCAGATTTGGCGGCAAAATCTGAAAGGCATACGGTATTACGATAAGGAACTCGATGCCGAGCTAATGGGGGCCTTGGATGACTGCTTAATTGACGGCAGTGATTATATTGCGGTTGATTATAAAACCCGGGGCTGGCTCCCCAAAGATGATTCTCATACTTATTATCAAAACCAGCTTAATGTCTATACGCTTCTCCTCGAGAAGAACGGCTACAAGCACAAAAATTTTGCCTATCTTGTTTTCTATTCTCCAGAGGAAGTACTGGGGCAGGGGACTATCAAGTTCAATGTCGAGGTTCGAAAAGTAGAGGTTAATCCAAAAGTGGCTTATAAGGTTTTTGAAGAAGCAGTTGAAGTTTTACGCGGACCTCAGCCACCGGCGCATTCCGATTGCCAGTTTTGTTCCTGGGGAAACGACTATATTATCCTCGACTAAAAACAACTAAGGAGTATAAAAACGCGAAAGCCCCTGGACGCGGGAGCAGGAGCTCTCGCGTCCAGGGGCATCAGAGGTACTGACCAGGGTGACCGGCGTCGTCGGTGGTCTTGGGCCCATCAGGGCTCTGGGTTTGGAAAGGAAACGGAATTCCCACCACGATCGGGATCGGTCCCGATTCTGCTTTAGGTTCGGGTTCAGACCAGACTACAGTCCAGTCCTTCCGTATGCTGACTGAAGGGGTGGCCCAGAGCTCGAAGGCGGCGTCGATTGAGAGCCGGAAGACGCCGAGGATCAGCCTTGACTCGCGGCGGAGCCTGGCGGCTCTTTGCGTTAGTCGCTCTCGCTCAGCTTTGTCAGTTGAGCGGTTAGCAGCGACGAAGTTCTCGAAGCCGTCTTGATCGCGCCGGATCCCCAGGGTGTAGAGCTTCTTGAGGTCGAGGTCGGACAGTCGGCCGACGACGTGGTCTCCGTCTTCAACTTCTGTGTCCGGCTCGATTAGATTCTCCTCGCTCATTTCCTCGAGTTCTCGCTGGATAAGCTCCAGCCAAGGTGCGCCCATCGTCTTCCTCCCTTCAGAGAACTAGATTGTCAACAACAGCTACTTATTTTATAACCCAGTTTTATTGGTAATGTCAATCGTGAATAATCATGTTTACTGGGCTATTATTAAGTAAAGAGAATAAATGAGGATATTTGTTAAAGCCAAGCCGAATGCTAAAGAGACGCGGATTGAGAAACTAGATGAGAATCGTTTTGCCGTAGCGGTGAAAGAGCCGCCGATTGGCGGCCGAGCTAATGTCGCGATTGAAAAGGTGATTGCTGAGCACTTTAAAGTGCCAGTCTCAAGAGTGCGGATTGTTTCCGGCCATACTTCGCGGCAAAAAGTATTCGAGATAACAGGCGAACTTTTTTGTTAGTTTTTCAACCTTGAGCCGCTGTGAAATTTTTTATGGATTTCGCGCAGTTTTTTACTGGTAACGTGAGTATAAATTTGAGTGGCCGTAATGCTCTGATGTCCTAGAAATTCTTGAAGGATGCGGATGTCCACTCCTTGGCTTAAGAGATCTGTCGCGAAAGAGTGACGAAGAACATGAGGGGTAGTGTTCGCGGGTAAACCGGCGAGAAGCGCATATTTTTGGATGCTCTTCTCAATAGATCGAGCGGTAAGGCGGCGTGAGGCGCTAGACATGCTCCTATAGTTTATAAATAGGGCCTTATCATTATCAGTACGAGATTTCAGGTATCTTTTA
Organism: Candidatus Colwelliibacteriota bacterium; assembly: GCA_016176505.1. Classification (GTDB taxonomy): domain Bacteria; phylum Patescibacteriota; class Minisyncoccia; order UBA6257; family Colwellbacteraceae; genus JACOXB01. The sequence goes on from JACOXB010000006.1 coordinate 50,131, forward strand.
AGCCATTGAAGCGTTCTTGACGAAAAATACACCGTACGGGCCCTACTGCCTTTGCCAACAATTCCTAGTTCTAGCTCATTTAAATTAAGTGACGATTGAATTTGTTCGCGATTTAGGGCAACCAGTTCTGATATCCGCATGCCGGTGGAAAAAAATGTTTCGAGTATGGCCCTATCTCTAAGTCCGCTCGCCTTATTCACGTTAGGAATCGAAAATAATCTTTCAAGTTGTTCTAGCGTGAGAAAACGGACCTCTTTCTCGCCTTTATCGCGAGGTAATTTTATTTTCTCTGGCGGCAGGGCTAGAATGTCGCGCTCAGCAAAATAAGTTAATAAAGAGCGCAGGGCTATCAAATAATAAGCCTGGGTGCTTTTACTGAGCGATTTTGAAGACCGCTTGGATCGGGTCTGACGGGCGAGGTAGATTCGGTATTTCCAGACATGGTCAGGGGAGAGGTCGTGAGGTTTTAAATCAGAGAGTTTATTTTCTTTTAACCAATCTAAAAACCGATTTAAAAACCGAGCATAATTTTCTTGAGTTTTAGATGATAAACCTTTTTGGACATCAAGCCAGTCTAAATAATCTGGAAGATGCTGGGGAAGTGGTTTTGAGCTTTTAACCATATTAAGGGTCTATTAAGTTAAATTATGCGAACTTTATGGCTGGAGTTCAATAGGCCCTTGGGGATATCCCCTCGCCCTATTCAAACCCCTGTTTTTGGCTCAAAATTGACCTAGAATGAGTGATTTAGCCCAAAGGCGGGGTTCTGTCCATTTCATCGGAATAGGCGGGATTGGGATGAGCGCCCTTGCCCGATACTACCTCAGCCAGGGGTTTCGAGTGAGCGGCTCAGACCTCGGGGAGGCGCCGGCCGAGTTCAAGCTCGGGCATTTTAAAAAATTTAATCCCAGGCCGGATTTAGTAATTTACAGTCAAGCGATTCCATCGGATGATCCGGAGCTGATTTTAGCTCGAGAGTTGAATATCCAGACCAGAACCTATCCTCAGGCTCTGGCCGAACTCACGCGTCAGTTTAGGACAATAGCGGTGGCCGGCAGTCACGGCAAGAGCACAACCACTGCCCTACTCTCTTTAATTTTGATTCGGGCCGGACTTGACCCAACGGTTATTGTCGGTACAAAACTTAAAGAATTTGATAATAAAAACTTTCGGGCCGGCAAAAGCAATATTTTAATTATTGAGGCGGATGAATACCAGGACGCCTTTCTAAATTACTCCCCTGCTTTAATCTTAATTACCAATATTGACCGAGAGCATCTTGATTACGCCAAACACTTCGGCAATGTTAAGAAGAGTTTTCTTAAGTTTATTAGTAACTTAGATGAAAACGGAGTTCTGGTTCTGAATCGGGATGACGCTCCCCTCCTCGAATTAGGAAACAGGAAACTAGGAGCTAGGAAAATAGATTGGTATTCACTTGAACAAGAAAAACTAGCTGAAAAAGTCAAAAAACATCTTAAAATTCCGGGAAAACATAACTTATCCAATGCCCTCGGCGCCCTGACCGCGGCTCAGAGGCTAGGCGTCTCCGAGAAAGTAGCCCTTGAGGCCATTGCTGATTATCGTGGCGCCTGGCGCCGGATGGAATATCGAGGTTTATACAATATACAAAATACTAAATACGAAATACTCGTCTACGATGACTATGCTCATCATCCGACCGAAATCAAGGCGACGCTTAACGCTTTTAAAGAGGCTTTTCCGGGTCATTTTTTAATTTGTGTTTTCCAGCCGCATCAGAGCCATAGGCTCGAGATCCTATTTAAAGATTTTACCCAAGCCTTTGATAGGGCCGATGCTTTGATTCTCCTTAATGTTTATAAGGTGGTTGGCCGCGATTCTTTAAATCCCAGTGTCGATTCTGGGAAATTGGCCGAGGCGGTCGAAAAAAGAAGGAGTGGGCCGGATCAAGTTATTCATCTTCCCTCCTTAGACAAGCTTAAAGAGACGGTTACGGGCTTAATCAAATCCCCTGCTCCGGCAATTCTTGTGATGATGGGCGCGGGTGATATTGCGGACCTAACCCCACAGTTAGTATCGCGTATATAGTATTATGTATACCGTATAGATGTATTTTCGGGACGAAAATCATTTTAAGGGAACCAATGGTTATGTGATTGACGATGTTTGGTATCCCCGCGTAACCGCGATTGTTAATATCAAAGCCAAACCGGCGCTTTACCGCTTTTACGCTGAACTTGAAGATTTTGCTGCTGGCGAGGCCATTAAAAAAAAGTCGGCTGATGAGGGCACGAGAGTTCACGAAACAGCTGAGGCGATTTTAGTTGGCGATCAGCCGATTGTGACCCCGGATATTGCGCCGGCGATAGAGGCTTTTCGGAAATTTCTTGGCGAGCGGAATGTCCAGGTTGACCGCGACTGGGTTGAGAAAAGAATTATTAACTACAGCGAACGTTATGCCGGCACGATTGACGCCCTGGCTTTAATCGACGGTAAGTTCGGCTTAATAGATATTAAAACCTCGCAAGCTATTTATCGCGATTATAATCTTCAGACTGCGGCTTATCTTCCTCCCCTTTTAGATCAGTTTCGTAATCTTCAGACCCGCTGGATTTTAAGAATTGATCAGATCCAAAAATGTTTAAAATGCGGTGCTATTCGCCGAGTGAAAGGCGGCCGCGAAAAAATCAGGACTCAATTTAATAATGGTACCAAGTCTTGTATTGAATCAGAACATGAGTGGTCAGAACTGGCGGGAGAAGTTGAGCTAAAAGAATTCCCCTACTGGCAGGATGATTATCAGGCTTTCCTTAGCGCTAAAAAACTTTGGGAATGGGAAAATGATTATTGGCTGAAATTGATCGGTTATCTTTGACAATAGGGCGCTTTTATTGTTAGGATTCTCCTGTAGTTCTTCGATAGCGCTTCGATAATAAGGGAGGAAGGGATTAGATGGGCAGTGTCGTGGAAGATGCGATCATTCAGCAGTTCACGAGAGTCTTCGGCGAGGAGAGCGTCGTCTACTTGATGGGCGGCGAATCCAAAGAAGTGGCGGTCAGGAAGATGCAGCTCGCTTCAGAGCTCGCTCGCGAACTCGCCCGACAGAATGTCAGTGAACCAGTGATCTCAACCTGGTTTACAAGAGAAAGTCCGAGGCTCGACGGCCAGAAGCCGCTCGAGTTTCTGGCGGAGAAGTCGGTTCAGGAGGCCCGGGCAGAGCTCTGGGAACTGGTTAGGGCTGGGATCGACTACGATAAGATGTAGGAGGTGCGATGAATAATTCTCCGGTGCCGGTAATTGAGGTTGAGGAGTTGAGGTACGGCAGGATAAAGTACCAGGTAACGGCTTTGGTCTGGCCGAACCTCTGGCTGCGTTACGCGCGGACTTGGCACGGGGCGATTCGCCTCGTCGAAGAGTTCGGCAGGAGGCTGGAAGCTCGGGGTGTGCGCGTCATCGGCATCGGGGTGTATCTCGCGAGGCCTCCCGCCACCTGGACGCCGTCGACGCCGTTGCCGGGCGGCCGGGAAGCTCCGATCCGTGGCGGGCCTGGTCAACCATACCCTCCGGGCATGCTGGAGGAGAAGGAGTAGCTTCATCCTCTTGGGGTGAAGCTACTCCAAGAGGATCTACGGTGTTATATTATTTTCAATAATAATCGGCGTTTGCTGCCAGTCTCGGCCAATAAGATAACCAATACCAAAGCTTAAAAGACTAATTAAGAATACTAAGAGCGCTATTTGGACATAGGGCTTTTTTATTAAATTACGAATTCTTGACATCAGGTTAATTCTACTAGATACTAGCTTCTAGATTCTAGCTTCTCGAGAAATATGGCCAAGACTAAAGCAGGGGGGACAACTAAGTTAGGCCGAGATTCGGCCTCGAAACGTTTAGGCGTGAAGCGCTATGATGGCCAAATGGTCGTGCCGGGTGAAATTTTAATTCGCCAGCGCGGGACCAAATTTCTACCTGGCCGTAATGTGGCTCGAGGGGCTGATGATACTCTTTACGCGAAAGTTGGCGGTTTAGTTAAATTTACAACTAGGCGGAAAACCCGTTTTGACGGGAAAAAGAGAATCGTTAAAGCGATTGAGATTCAACCAAGATCGTAATTTCGGTTTTAATCCCCTGCCCTAAATCGATTTCGACTTGATGTTCACCAAGCGTTCTCAAGTGGGTAGTTTCGATTTTTAGATTGGCGTCTTTTAGCTCGGGATACTCTTCGACTAATCTTTCTCTTATTTCAACATCACTGACTGAACTGAAAACTTCGCCCCGCTCCCCTGTTTTCACCCGGAAATTCAACGGACCGGATTTTTTAATTTGCTCAAGCCTATTTTTTAGTTCTTCAATCTCTGCGGCTAAAGCTTTTTGCCTAACCTCCAGTTTTTTAATATTTTCTGGCGTGGCTGGATCAACTAATTTTTGAGGAATCAAAAAATTCCGAGCATAGCCGTCGGATACATTTTTTACATCTCCCTTTCTCCCCAGCGCTTTAATATCTTGGAGCAGAATTACTTTCACCTAATTTCTCTTTTGATAAGCTCTATAGCTTTATTGAGTTGGGGGTCTCGGTCAGCGAGAACATCCTCGTCAGTTAAAGTAACTGGATAATCAGGCGCGAGTCCATTGCCTTCAAGCAGAGTGCCGTCCGCCAAGAGCCAGTTCGCAATCGTGATTTTTAGAGTTGAGCCATCGCTTAATTCCTCAAGTTCCTGGACCGTGCCTTTGCCGAAAGTTTTTTCACCAACAAGTTCCACACCGCGGTTCACCCGAAGCGAGCCAGCCAGGATTTCAGAGGCAGAAGCTGAACCTTCGTTAACTAAAACCACGACCGGAAAATCAGCTAAGAGCCCGTTACCCTTAGCTCGGAAAACTTTTTCTTCACCAGAACTAAATTTCTCAATCACCACTACATCGCCCCGATCGAGAAACCAGCCAGCCAAATTAACCGAGACATCAAGATAGCCGCCCGGATTATTTCGCAGATCAAGAACTATGCCTTTACCTCGAGCCCGAAGCCCCTCGAATACTGCCTGATAAAAAGCCCGAGGGGCATTGCCGCTAAAGCTATAGAGCTTAAGATAAATAATATTCCCCTCTTTCATTTCCCATTCAACCGTGGGGATGGTGATGTTTTCCCTCGTAATCTTAAACTCTCTGGGCTCATTCCAGCTTTCGCGGAGAATGGTAAGCGTGACTGAGGTGCCGAGTTCGCCCCGGATCAGTTTTACCGATTCATCAATAGTTAAATCTCCGGTCGAGCGGCCGTCTACTTCGAGAATTTGATCACCAGGTTGAAGGCCTGCTTTTTCAGCTGGCGAATTTTTAAGTGGCGCGACAATAATTAGTTGGTCGTCCCGGATATCAATCTCAGCGCCAATACCGCTAAAACTGCCTTTGACATCCTCGTTAAATTTCTCCGAATCTTCCGGACTTAGAAAAACGCTGTTCGGATCATCCAGAGCTTCGGTTAAGCCGCGGATAGCTCCGTAAATTAATTCTTGGTCGTCGAGCTCTTCGGCGCCAATATAGTTTCGTTTAATTGCATCCCAGGCTTCCCAAAAAATACTAAAGTCCGCTGTAACCCCTTCCGGGGTTTCGGCGCCGGAGAGACCCTCGATAGTAATATTTCTTGTTTGATCAAGCCCGGTTTCGTAGCCAATATAGTAAGAACCGGCCGAAGCGCTGCCGACCGCGAGAGAGAAAATAAGAGCCAAAATCATCTTTTTATTCTTCTGATTGAGTTTGAACTTCACTTGCGGGGTTCTGGTATAATACCAGATAATTGATGGAAGAAGAATACCTTGAGGAGATAAAGCGGCGCGGGAAGGAATCAAGGGTTTACGAGGAACATCAACTAGTCGGACTGCTTTTGGCTGAGATTCTAGAAGATGAAGAGCATAAATCTCTTTATATGAAACTGGCCAAGGAGCACGAGACTGATTTTTTGTTTAAACTGGCGAAGTCGGTAGCGGAGCGGAAAAGGGTGAAGAAAAAAGGCGCTTATTTTATGAGGATTTTAACCCAAATAGGCAAGAAAAAGTGATGGATATTTTAACGATTAGAGATAGAGAAGAGAAAAAATTTCTAGCCAAGAAAGCAGTAGAATTCGATTTTAAAAAATTTACTAAAAAGGAGATTGGCGAGTTGATTCGGGAAATGCGCCGAACCATGGACGAGGCTGACGGTACGGGTCTCGCGGCTAATCAGGTCGGGCTTGATTTTAAAATGTTTGTGGCCAAGTGCGATAATAAATTTTACGCTATTTTTAATCCGGAAATTGTAAGCGCTTCAAAAGTCAAAGCACTTGGAGTCGAGGGGTGTCTTTCCGTACCCGAGTTTTATCTTGAAATTCCTCGGGCCGAAGAGGTCGTGCTTAAGGGTTTTGATAAGAATGGCAAAAGAATCAAGATTAAAGCTTGGGGACTTTTAGCCAGAATTTTTCAGCACGAAGTAGACCACCTAAACGGCAAATTGATTAGTGACTACGTCAAAAAATAATTTTGTTTTTTTTGGCACGCCAAGATTCGCGGCTGTTATTCTTGAGAAACTAATTGCTGGCGGTTGGGCGCCGCAGGCTTTAGTTTGTAATCCAGATCGACCCGTAGGAAGGAAACAAGTAATTACTCCGCCGCCGACTAAAACTAGTATCTTGAATCTAGAATCTAGTATTAAGAATGAAATTAAGATTTTTCAGCCGAAGAATAAAAACGAGCTTGTGAGCATCAGTGATCAGTTGTTCCAAGAGGCTGATTTTGGTATTTTGGCTGCTTATGGCCAGATTGTGCCGCTCGAGGTTATAAATAAAGCTCGTTTTGGCATTATTGGGGTGCACCCCTCGCTTTTACCAAAATTCCGAGGCCCGACCCCTATTCAGTCAGCTATTTTAGAAGGCGAAACTACGACTGGTGCTACGCTGTTTTTAATGGATGAAAAAGTGGATCATGGTCCGGTAATTAGTAGTAAGGGATTAGTAGTAAGTAGTAAGGATGGTTACGAGACATTGGAAACGAGATTGGCGGAGTTGGCCGGAGATTTGTTGATTGAAACTTTGCCGAAGTTTGTGAAGGGTGAAATTACTCCCCTGCCCCAGAATGAGGCCGAGGCTACTTATACTAAGAAATTTACAACCGAAGATGGTTATATAAATCCGAAAGAACTTCAAGCGGCAACAAGCGGCGCTAATCAAGAAAAAGCAATTGAGATTGAGCGGAAAATCAGAGCGTTGAATCCTGAACCTGGAGTTTGGACCGAATTGGATGGCGTGAGGACAAAAATCCTTGAAGGCGTTTTAATTGATTCTCGGCTCAAACTTGTTAAAATCCAGAAGGCCGGAAAGAGGCCAATAACGTTATAAATGCGGGATCGTCTAATGGTAGGACGCCTGACTCTGGATCAGGTAATCTAGGTTCGAATCCTAGTCCCGCAGCTAATGTAAAACAAGTATACCCTTGCGGTATACTTATTTTACATAAGACTAGGATTCGAACCGAAGGAGGGGTCGGGAGGAAAGTATAAGGTTCCTCCCGTGTAGGAAAACAGCGAGCGAAGCGAGCGCCAGAAACCGAGGGTGTCTGGGGAGCGAGTGGATATGAGCGACGTTCGACTCCCTAGCCCCGCAGCCAAGTCGTGCTGGCGCGAAGAGCGTATGAGTCTCGTGCGCTCGAGGAGGGTAGCGTGATACGATTTCTACATGATGAGCAAGACAATAATACATAAGATTCCCAACGAGTTTGGCGAGAAGCTAGATGTATTAGTTGAAGGGAATGAGGGTGCCCCAGAAATGCTAGTTTTTGTTCATGGCTATGGGACAGATAAAGACGAGGGGTTCTCATCCTTTATTGATTTATCTAACGCTTTCAAGGATGAGTACTTAAATATTAGATACGACCAGGCGGGCTACGGAAAGAGTGAGGGAGAGGATAAGGCCTTTAATCTTCAAAGGGCTGCGGGAGATCTACGCAGTATTCTCAGATGGGCCAAGGAACAGTATCCAGATAAGAGAGTAAATATCCTAGCGCACTCCCTGGGTATATTTGCTCCCCTTCTGCTATCACCCGAGGACGTAGAAAGGTTTGGATTTACTAGTATCCCTAATGCAGATACTGAGTATTCAATAGACTTCCTCCAAAAGAGAATTAAGGCTGCTGGGGGTAGGGTAGATGAAAGTGGGATTAGTGCCTACCCAAGAAGTAAAGGTGCAGTTCAGTTCATAGGGGCTGAGTTCTGGAAAACGTTGAGGAGCTTAGATCCCGTTAAACTCATTAGTAATTTAGCCAAGACATCTAAAATAGCCATCTTCAGGCCAATGCAGGACGATGTGCTTGGACTAGATCATTTTGATGAGTACAAGAATATAGAGGGAGTTCAATACACAGAATTGGATGGAGATCATAATTTCACCAAGTTAGAAGATAGAAAAGCTGCGATAGATGCACTTAGGGAGTTCCTCAAGAAGTGAGATCGGTTTGATTCCTAGACCCCCAGCCAAGTCGTGCTGGCGCGAAGAGCGTATGGGTCTCGGGCGCTCGAGGAGCGTCAAGTCGTGAGCGTTTTTACTACTAAGATATAATTAGCAAATGGAGTACAAAGCTTTAGTCTTCGATTTTTTTGGAGTTCTTTGCTCTGAAGTAGCACCACCTTGGTTCCACGAGCATTTTCCCAATCGAGGTCATTCCCTTAAGGATGAATTAATGTATCCCGCTGATCGGGGTGAGGTGTCGCAGGAGAATCTTTTTATACAACTCGCAAAATTGTCTGGTATTTCTGCTAAAGAAATAGAAGAGGATTGGATTAAGCGTGCCGCTATCAATACAGAACTCCTAAACTTTATTAAAGAATTTAAGAGTCTATATAAATTAGGAATCCTTTCAAATTCTATGTCCCCATATTTTCATACGATTACGGAAGATCTCGGGTTGGATGAGATCTTCGATGAGATAATTATTTCGAGCGAGATAGGACATACTAAACCAGAACCAGAAGCATATCAAGCAGTATTAACCAGGCTTAATGTTTTACCTAGTGAGACATTACTAATTGACGATAATACGCAATACATAAATGGTGCTGGCGAACTAGGAATTGACGGCTATATCTTTATCTCAAATCAAGATTTACAGCTTGATCTCAAAAATGAATTCAAAGGCTCCAGCTCGAGTAGGTCAGTATCGCCTATATAATATTTAAGCGAGCATGGATATACCTTTTCGCTACGCCTACGCCGCACTAACCATCCCGTTCATTGCAGTCTGGCTGATTCTTTTTATTTTCAGTAAGAATACACGTAAAGAACAGCTAATTTTAAGTTCTCTTTTCGCTCCGCTCGGGCCTATCAGCGAACTCATTTATTTCCGAGACTATTGGTTGCCCCAAAGCATTTGGCCGTTTTCTTTCGGAACATTCCCGTTCATGATCGAGGATCTTGTCTTCGCCTTTGTGATCGCGGGCATCGGGGGGGTTATTTATGAAGCCGTATTAAGGAAACGCTTAGCCAGCACAGGGGCTCGATTACCACGCCGGATTAGACCGTTTATTATAGCGCTACTCGGTATTGCAACTATGTTTTTTCTTTTAAAGATGGGTATTAATTCCATCTACGCTTCGTCGGCAGCGTTTCTAGTTATTGCGTTGCTGATAATAGCTAATCGTAGAGATTTGCTCGCCGATGCCCTGGGAAGCGGAGTTGGCGTTATGCTCATTATGTTTCTGTCTTATTTTTTACTTTCTAACGTTATAGTTAAGAATACCGACCAACTGCTGATGCAGGCATGGTTGATTTATGGGGAGCCAATTGCTATACGATTTCTCGGTATCCCTCTAACCGAAATGATCTGGGGTTTTACTTGGGGCTTGGTAATCGGACCGCTATATGAGTTTTTGAGAAAAATGCGGGTAGTTTAAAATTAGGGACACTCGAATTACGTAAATAGGTACGTACTTATTTACGTACTAGCGATACAATATACCAGATACTGAATACTAAATACTGATTTATTTTATCCCCGGAGTTTCCGGGAGAGAAGATAGATAAGATACGTAGCGAGCGCGCCTAAAGCGGCACCGACAAGCATGCCGACATAAGTATTCTCAGTGCCGAGCATCAAGGCGCTAAGCATTGTGGCGAGAAGCGGGGGTAGCGGTTTGGGCAAATCCGAGGTTGTTTCTGGGGCTGGAGCTGGTTCCTCTTCAGCTAATGCCGGTGGAGCAGGTTCTTCACTGGGAGCGCCTGGGGTTTCAGAGCCTGCAGAGCCTTCTTCAGCTGGAGCAGCAGGCTGCTCTATCGTGATTCCCGGAGTTTCCGGAGGGGTCGGAGTTTCGGCCGGGATTTCGGTTTCTTCTTGAGGCGCTGGTTCTTCTTCCTCTTCTTCAGGTTCAGCATAAGTGGTATAGGTTACACTCGTCCCTAAAAAACTACCCCCTGAACTATGGGTAGCAGCATAGACCGAAGCCTTAGTAGCCGTGAAGGTACAGAGTCCATCGGTTACGACACAGGTGGTCGGCGGGCCAATGCCGTCATTAGTCCAATCCTCTACTCCGCTTGTAGAGCGAAGAATATCAAGAATTCGGCCGTTCAAATCTACGCCGACAAAAATATTCAGAGTAATGGCTGGGTCAAAAGCAAGTTCTGTATCAGGCAGGCCCCATTTAAGAGCGCCATCAACTACCACGCCTCCAGCTAAACCAGAAAGGCTGTCGGCCGTGACTGCTTCGCTCACCAGTTCGCCAATATCGATGTTCTCACCATCGCTCCGAGTGATGACGACGCCGTTCGGTAAAGTGATAGTGCTCATCCCATCGCCTGTCGGGACATTAATTTCCGTCTCCCCCAAGGTTATAACTGAAGGAGTGGATCCGCTGTTACCGCTCGTGGCGGCGAAATGACCGCCTAAAAGCTCGACAAAGTGAGTGTTGCCGAAATCAAGGAAGTTCCCGTCTACATCTTGGTTAATTTCGTTCCCGTCAATTAAATCGACGAAAATATCAAAGAAGGAATCGGCCGGATTAGTTCTCTGCCAATTTTCTTGAGCAGTCTCGTTAAGGTGATAGGTTCCCGGTTCATCAATCGGGAAAGTAAATCGGCCGTCGTCATCCGTTTCTGTTGTCGCGAGAGTCTCGTCATCGCTATTAAGTAGGTTTATCAGCCAGCCGCCGAGGCCTAATTCTCCTTCATCCCAAATACCATCAACATCAAGATCGTTCCACTTGTAGCCGACTATGGTCGAAATAGGCGGGGCGGGAATAACTTGATTGCCGAAGTTAACATTGGTTTCGTCGCTGCCGTCTACGATAGAGACTTCCCAGCAGCCGTCCTCAGTATCAGGAAAAGTTTGAACCCAATCATTCTGAAGGAGTTCGCAAACAAAATAGTTATCATCTTCAAGGTCTTCAAAAGAGTAGAGGCCATCTACGTCCGTAAGCGTCTCGTCTAGCTGGTCATCGCCGACCCAAAGCTGAATAGTCCAGTCCTCGAGTCCGGGCTCGTCATCATCCCAGATGCCGTCCCCGTTCAGGTCATTAAATTTAGTCCCGAAAATCGAGCCGAGTTCAGGTTCAACTGGCGGGATAATCACCGGGTTATCATCATTAGTGATCGTACAGGTTTTAGTTTCTCCCAATCCAACCGTTACGTTACCGTTTTCGTCACAATCGCCGCTAAAACTGGCCGTATAACCCGGATCGCCATCTTCACTGACGATATAATCCCCAGCATCAACCGTGTTTTCCTCGCCATTTATTACTTCAGCGTCATCGATAAAGAGGGAGAAGTCATCAGCGGTGAGGTCGCCGTCATCGTCATTTATAACAACTTTCTCGACGATAAGAGTGCCTGGTTGATCGTCATTGGTGATAACGCAAGTGGCAGTTTCGCCGACGGATAAGAAGACCTCACTGCAGTTATCGTAAGTTGTGCTATAGCCGCCGACTTCTGGTTCGGTTACAGTGTAGTTCCCGGCATCTAGCGTGAGTTCATTTTCGCCCTCTTCTGGTGAATCCGCCTCCTCGAAGTCTATAGGTTCGCCGCCGTTTACCTGAAACGAGAAATCTTGGGCCTCAAATGTCCCGCCGTTATCGTTTATAACCAGTTTTTGGATGATAAGCGTTACTGACTCGTCGTCATTCGTAATAGTACAAGTGGCAGAACCGCCAGCAGGAATATCTAGGTCATCGCAATTATCATATGAAGTGGTATATCCCGGAACCATAGGTTCGGTAATCGTGTATGTATCGGGATCGACGCTTAGTTCATTTTCGCCCGTTTCTTCGTCGATTTGTTCGAAGTCTATGGGTTCACCCCCGTTTACTTGGAATGAAAAATCTCCAGGCTCCAAGGTGCCGCCGTTGTCGTTTATAACCACCTTCTTGACGGTGAGGGTGCCGGTGTCCACGACCGTGACCGAGTTAGTGTTACAGCTGTTATTATTGTCAGCCAACTCAGCGACTTTATTACCTGGATCTGCCTTACAGGTTTGATTAGTCCTCGGATTAGTAATGGTTCCGATGGCTGTTGGGTGAACGCCAACAGAAAAATCAATATAGGCACCAACTGGGATTGTAATCGTATCCCCCGTATTATTACTGACCTTACAGTTTAGATCTCTATTTTGAGCGCCGGTTTGGTCGCAGATAATCGATCCGGTGCCGCCTGTACCTGACGTCGTAATGACCGCTGGATCATAATCGTCGACGCCAGTACTCGGCATCTCGTCTTGCAATATCTTCTCGTTCTTATTAAAGACTGCCTCTGCTGTCCCGACATTTTCAACTCTAACTTTCCAGGTGAAAGTGCCGTTTAACCCAGCCGTTCCATTGACGTTATTCGATTTGGTGGCGGTTAAGTCTGGGGCTGAATCAGTAAAACTAGTTTCAGCGAGCCTTTCGCCCGAGAGAGTGCTCGCCACTACGGTATAAAGCGGTCGGTAAACGTCCTCGAGAGTGTATTCGTGGGTGAATGAGCCTTCGGCATTCGCCGTTACCGCGGCGCTTTCTTCGCTAGGAGCAATCTCTTCTGTACCCTCGCCGGAAATTTTAAGGAGAATGTTTTGAAACGATTGGAAAAATCGGCCTAAAATCGTAACGACTCCGCCAGGATGGTAATCAGTTTCATCGGTTGTGAGGGTTGGTTCGGATTGGGTTTCCAGCTCTGTCAAAGACGAGCTTTCTTCTGGTGCGCTCGTTTCTGTCTCTGTTGACGAAGACTCGGTCTCGGTTACCTCTGGCTGGAACTCCGTTTCTTCTACTGCCGTAGACTCCGTTTCGGAGATAGGAGTTGTTTCCGAACCGTTTTCAGCTTCTGGTTCTGGAATGGATTCCGTTTCGGAGATAGTTTCTGTTTTCGAAGTTGTTTCTTCGGTTGCCGCAGGACTCGATTCGCTATCGGTTGGTACTTCTGTATCAGTTGTTACGTCTGACGAAGTTTCTGAAGAAGCAGTTTCTGAAGCGACCGACGCTGTCTCGTCATCGGCATACCCAACTTGGAGCAGCGAGAAATTAGTCGAAAGAGATAAAACAACTACGGTAGCGAGGAATACCGCGAAAATTGATTGATTTTTGGGCGACTTCATGTTTTGTTGGGTTTGGCACTCGCCCTTGATTGCCCCATTATCCCATAAATCGTCGGGGAAGTCAATGTGCTAATTATAGCACGGGTTGGATGCCTGAGGCCACGGAGTTAATAAATCGGGGATAACGGAAAAGGTTGATTTTATGATGTTAGAATAGAAGAAATGGAGTTTTTAATCGGGGCTCTCTTAGCTCTTCTTATCTGGCCGGTTTTTTATCGAGGGGCGCCGTTTGTGCCCACGCCTACCCGGACGATCGAAAAAATGATTGATCTTGCCGAAGTTAAGCCTGGCGAAAAAGCAGTTGATTTGGGTTCAGGCGACGGCCGAATGGTGATTGCCTTAGCTAAGGCTGGTGCCGAGGCTCACGGGTATGAAGTGAATCCCCTGCTCGTTTTCTGGTCAAGGCGAAAAATTAAACAAGCCGGGCTAAAAAATAAAGCCTTTATCCATCGAAAAAGTTTTTGGAGTGTAGATCTTTCGGATTTTAACGTCATTACTCTCTACGGCGTGAGCTTAATGATGAAAAGACTAGAAAAGAAGCTGGATCAGGAGTTAAAGGATGGCGCCAGAATCGTTTCTTTTGCTTTCGATTTTCCTGTTTGGCGGCCAGAAAAGAAAGAGAACGGAGTGTATCTATACAGAATATTATAACATTCCGTATAATCACATTATACAGAATGTTATATTATTATTTTTCTATTCAAAAAGCAGAAGCCTCCAACGAAAACAAAAGGACCCCGACTATAGTCGGGGTCCTTTTGTGGAGGCAATCCGTAAGCCGGATTCTGTCGAGGACAGTAATTTATCTAGCTCTTCGATCGCTCTCAGAGTCAAGCGGCACTATCCGACCGAAGTCGGACCACGGCCTTGCACTCGGGTAAGGTTTTAGCCGTTTCACTCCAGTCTTTTTATCCCTATAACTGGATTAGGCCGTCTACGTTGGGATCGGGCCTGTCCGACCCTTGCAAGTCGGACCGTCACTGTTCGCACCTCTATCCTTACGGACGACGGGCATTACCCGCTACCTTTCTCCGACTATAGTCGGAGTGAGTGTCCGGACTTTCCTCCCCATCCTCGAGCTCTAAGGTAAAGAACGATCTTTATCTGGGTTGGAGCTCGTTAGACAGAGCTACTGCCTGGATTACCTCCAGCGAGTTTATAGCATAGTGGGTTTTAGATTTCAAGATCCTAAAATAGCGTATCCAAAGCCTTGTTGACCAGGCGGTCGGCTATTTTTAGCCCGAGGGATCTGGATAAATTTCACATTTTTAAAATCCTGCTTTAAATTCCAGATTTCGATAAAAAATGGTTGGAGCTCCTTGTTTTTAATCTTGTACTCGCCATTTAGCTGGCGAGTTAAGAGTTCGCTGTCGGTTCTGAGCTCAACTTCAGTCGCGGCGGCTCGCTTTCCACCGAGGAGGTGCTTCGCTTTTTTTAAGGCAAAAACAACGGCTTTATATTCAGCTACATTATTAGTGGTCTTGCCGATGGCTTCACCATATTCCTTTTCGCCTACGACTGCGCCAATCGCGGCTGGGCCAGGATTGCCTCTGGCGCCGCCATCGGTGTAAATTATGAATTTACTCATTTCCGATTAGTTTAAGAAAAACTTTATAGGCAGTCCTCGCATCATCAAGAGCGCGATGAGGTTGGCCTTGGTCAACTCGGAAATATTTAGCCAATTGGCCAAGAGTAAGATTGGGTGCTTCGGGTCGCTCGCCTAATGCCATCCAAGCCAAAGAGAAAATATCCAACCCTTTATAAAAATAATTAGATGGAAGATCTAAATCTTCAACTGCTTTTTGAAGCCACATCCAGTCAAAGGGGAGATTGTTGGCGACCAGGATCGAATCATTAACAAATTCTAAGAACTTTTTAACTCCTTCTTCTTTGGAAACAGCATTTTGCCAGTCTTTTTCATTGTAGCCACTGATTGTGAGAGCCTCGGGGTTCGCATCTTCAAGGCGTTCGGGCTTGATTTTGATCTCGAATTCGCCTAAAGATTTAAATTCTCTGGCCGAAACCCTAATGGCTCCGAGTTCAATGATCTCGGCTTTCAAGTCGAGCCTAGTGGCTTCGGTGTCGAAAAAGGATAATTCTCTTTCCGCAAGCGGGATGTCAAAATGTTTATAAGGCATGTTTTTTTCTTAAAGCTTCAATCGCGGGCAGTTTTTTGCCGGCCAGAAAATCGAGCATCGCGCCGCCGCCGGTAGATAAAAACAAGTTCCTGTTTTTAGTATCTTGTATTTTGTATCTAGTATTAAGTATTCCTAGGGAGGTGATGGTTTCGCCGCCGCCGATGATTGTCCTAGCTACTTTGTTTTTTAAGATCGCTCGAGCGATTGCTTCGGTGCCGTGGCTGAATTTCTTTTGTTCAAAAAGTCCCATTGGGCCGTTCCAAACAATAGTTTTGGCTTGAGCAATAATTTCGGCATAAAGCGCTCTGGTTTCCGGACCAATATCAAGAATTTTGCCACCTTCGGTCAGCCAATCAATTGGAGTGACGATTTTTTTATGATTAATAATCGGCTTCAGTTCACGAAGCAAGGCCGGAGCGTGAAGCGATTTGCCAATATTAAATCCCCTTCCCGCGAGGAAAGTATTAGCTGGTCCGCCGCCCAAGAGAATCCAATCAGCCTTAGGTAACAAATTTTTAATCACACCTAATTTATCTTCGGTTTTAGCGCCGCCGATAATGACTACTAGGGGGTGTCGAGGATTATTTTTAACCCGACTCAAATTTTTAACCTCCGCTTTTAAAATTGGGCCAGCTTGGCTTGGTAGAAATTTTGTAATAGCGACAACAGAGGCGGCTTCACGATGAGCAGTAGCAAAATCATCATTGATATATCGATCGGCTAAGGTCGAAAGCTGTCTCGCGAGCGTCTGACTGTTTCTGTTTTCGCCAGGCAAGAAACGCAGGTTTTCGAGAAGAAAAACGCTTCGAGGCGGAGATGCGGCTATTTTTTGCTTGGCCTTATCGAAATTAAAGTCGGGCATGAAAACGACTTTACGGTTTAGGACCCTTGAAAGGACTGGGACGAATGGACGGAGGCTTAGGGTCCCATCTTTTCCCTTGGGACGGCCGCGGTGGCTTAAAATCACTACTTTATGACCTCTTTTCTGGATGGCCTTAATGGTCGAAACAGCGGCTTTGAACCTGAGGTTATCTTTAAAGTTTTTCTCCTTAATATCGAGATTTAGACGCAAAAGATAAGTCATACATTAGTAGTATGTAGTATGTAGTATGTAGTAGCAACGGGATAAAAAACACCCCGACCGAAGCCGGGGTGCACCAAGCAAGATGGGCAATCCTTGATTAGTGTGTTAGCACCTCCAGAGATTGCCTAACACTCACTCTAAGTGAAGTATAACAAAAGATAGCTTAAAAGTCAAGCCTTAATTGTCTCGGCCAGTTGCTCTTCAGAAGCAGAATATTTTTACTCCAGCGGCAAAAATTTCTTCTCCCTCGGCCAGCTCACTCCGACTAGAGTCGGAGACCAAGCCGAGCTAGGCCTGCGGGATGTTCCCTAGAGCAATCTGCCCGAGATTAAGATGCTTTAGTTGCCTTGGGCCCTCTTCCTGAAGACAATAAATTTATAGCCGATGAAGTTCCAGACTAGGGCGGCGAAAGTGGCAAAGAAGGCGGCGAGGTTTGCTAGGAGAACTACCGCCATGAACGACTCAATGCCTCCGCTAACGATCAAGGGGATTATCCGCAGAGCACCAGCAGCTACGCCCACATTTATTACTAAGCCGACTAGGCTGACCCCTAAAAATTCGATAAATTCTGCCTTCTTCTTCGAACCCGCCTCAAAAGTCCAGTATTTGTTCCAAAAATAACTGTTTATAACAGCCGCGGTAAATGATATCGCTTTAAAAACCCCGAACCAAAAACCAGCTGCGATGCCGCTCATAATAAATAATAAATTGAGGACGCCGAAGTCCACAAAAGTGTTTAGGCCGCCGACCACAGCAAATTTACCGATTTGCCAGAGGATCTGGAGCCAGCGACTTAAAAATTTAACTATAAAAAGTCCAACAATGGTTAAAAGTCCTAGGGTTGAAGCGATGCCAATTTGAATAAGGGTTGGAAGACTCGGAACAAGGTTCAGGACAGTGGGAAACGAAAGAACAGCCACGAGAACCGCGGCCAAAACACCAACTTTTAAATCTTTCTTAGACATATCTATATTATAAACCTTTTATCTTTTTAATTTCTCCTGGCTTTAGGCTCGCGCCACCAACAAGAGCACCGTCAATCTCTGAGCGAGCTAGGAATGATTTTGCGTTGCGGCTAGTGACTGAACCGCCGTAGAGCACCTTGATAGCTCGTAGCTCGTAGCTCTTAGCCAGTAGCCATTTTAGATAGGCGATGATTTTAGCGGCTTGGGCAGGCGTGTCAGGCTTGCTTCCCTTCTCCGTACTAATAGCCCAGATGGGCTCATAGACAATTAACAAATTCTGTACCCTGTACCTTGTGCCTTGTACCTTGTGCAAATCTTTTTTGAGTTGGTTGCTGAGGAAGCGCTTAATTGCTGCGGGTCCTTGGCGGTGGATGGCTTTATCTTCGCCGATACAAAGAATTACTTTAAGGCCGGCTCGAAGTGCGGTCTTCACCTTTTGATTAATTAACTCGTCAGTTTCGTCTAAATAACGGCGGCGTTCAGAATGGCCGAGAATCACGTATTTAACTTTTAGGTTTTTAAGCTGATCCGGTGAAACTTCGCCAGTAAAAGGGCCGCCTTTATAAAAAGCATCTTGGGCGCCAAGGGCGGCGCGTTTGAGAATTCGGCCGACTGATTCAAGATAGGGATAAGGCGGAGCGATAATCGCATTTTTAAAATCACTCGCTTTGGCTAATTTAACAGCTTCTCGGAGTGTGTTCGGGTTGCTCTTCCAGTTAGCAACGATAAGTTTTGCCATTAGTATTCAGTATATCTTATTGGTGATTCTTATTGCGCCTTGCGCCGCCGGTAAATAAACCAGCCAAGAAAGACTATGAGGGCGACCGCGATTAAGTAATCGAATTTGCGAAAGTAAGGTTCGATCTTAATCCAGTTTTCGCCCAGGACAAAACCAATATAAGTAAGAAGTAGAGACCAGAGGAAGGAACCGATAAAAGTATAGATTACGAATCGGCCTAGTTTTACTTTAAAAAGACCGGCTGGGAAAGAAATAAAAGTTCTGACAATCGGAACTAGCCGGCCGATAAAAACCGAGAGCTCGCCAAAACGCTTAAACCAAGCCTCGGCCATTAGGAAATGCTTTTTACCCTGGAGGCGGGGTTCAAGCGGTCTTGCGAGGGCGTAAGAAATAAGCGAACCTGCCAGATTGCCTAGGGCGCCCACTGTAACGGCAAACCAAAAATTAAAAGCACCCCGGCTCGCGAGAAATCCGGAAAAAGGCATAATAATTTCCGAAGGAATCGGGATATTAGCGCTTTCAAGGGTCATTAAGGCGAAAATACCAAGATACCCCCAGCCATTAATAGTGCCTAAGACAAAACTGGAGATTTTTGCGATAAGAGAACCGAACATTAATTCTTCGCGAGGAGCAGGGCTGCCTCATCCGGATCAACGGGATTGATTTCAATGCCGCTTCCCAGTTCAAAACCGGCCGAAATAGTGGTCCGAGGAATAATTTCAACGTGCCAATGATATTGATGATAACGGTTGCGGTTGCGGAGCGGAGCGGTGTGAATATAAAAATTGTAATCCGGCAGCTTAAGTGATCTTTCGAGCTTCTTTAGGGATTTACTAAGGACTTCGGCCACGGCTCGAAGTAAGCCATCAGTTGATTCTTCAAAAAACGGGGAATGAGATTTGGGGAAGACTCTCATTTCAAAAGGCTCGCGGCCGACGAATGGCAAAAAGGCAATAGCATTTTTAGTTTCATACACCACTCGCTTTTTTTCTTTTTTCTCCCAGGCGATCTGAATACAGTGGACACAGGCTTTATGTTTTCGAAAATAGTTTTGAGAACCTTCGAGAGAACGGGCAATATCAGGCGGTAGAACCGGAATAGCCAGAAGCTGATAATGGGGATGATAAATTGAAGAACCGGCTTTAGCGCCCCAGTTTTGAAAAATAGAAATATAGGTTAATTTCTGGTCACGACTTATAGCGAGATAGCGTTCTTTAAAAGTTTGAAAGACGAGAGCGGCTTCGCTCGGTTTCAGCCTAGGAAAATTATTAAGATGATCGCGAGTAACAATGACTTCGTGGTAGCCAAAAGCCGGAAGAGTGGCAAACGGACCTCGCTTCTTTATTTTCGGCGACCTACTGCCTGACGGTGAAGGCATGACTGCCGGGTAAATATTCGGGATTACTTGGATGCGCCAATTTTTACCCTTAGGGTGCTTAAGAATAGCCTCGCGGTTATTTTTCTCTTCCCAATTTTCGAGCGGACAATCTTTCTTCGACGGGATAAGTCTTTTTCCCGTTTCTTTAAACTGTTGAACCCTTCGGTGGCGGCCTGGAGCAATTAGAATCCAGTCTCCAGAAACTAAATCTTGTCTTAATTCAGGATTCATAAGGAATTTGAGTTTTTGGTAACCCTCAGGTAATTGCTCTTCGGAAGCAGAATATTTTTACTCCAGCGGTAAAAATTTCTTCTCCCTCGGCCTGCTCGCTCCGACTAGAGTCGGAGACCAAGCCGAGCTAGGCCTGCGGGATGTTCCTTAGAGCAACTTACCTTCGACCAAAAACTCAATTTATCGAAGTCTATTTTCATAATACCACCTAAAGACATCTCGGGCGATGGGGACAGCGTTCAGGCTTCCCTCTCTCGCGTCTTCAACAAGAATCAAAATCGCAATCTGGGGATTTAGAGCCGGGGCGTAACCAATAAAAAGGGCGTTGGTTTTGGTATTACTAGCGATCTGGGCGCTTCCGGTTTTAGCCGCAATCGACATCGGGACATCATTAAGGGCGTGAGCCGTGCCATAAGTTTCGGTGACCGCATCAATCATCCCCTCTTCGACTTCACTAAGAGCCGAGCGCCACTCGCCTACATCGAACAAGAGCTCTGGCGAATCGGTTTTCTTAATATGGGGGACATAGGCTTGGCCGCCAGTCGCAATTGCGCTTGTGGCAGATAAGAGCTCGATCGGCGTTAAGAGCAAATCTCCCTGACCGATCGAGACGTTATAAGTATCACCCACCCGCCAGATCTGGCCAGTTCTTGATTCTTTTTCTTCCGGACTCGGCAAAAAGCCAGCCGCCTCACCGGGTAAATCAATACCGGTCTTTTTATCAAAGCCGAACTTTTGCCAATATTGCCTTAGTTTTTCAATGCCTACGCCGCGAATATTCTCAAAACCGCCGCCGACAGTGTAGAAATAAACGTTGGAAGAACGGGCTAAGGCCGAACGTAAATTAACCCAGCCATGAGCTTTCCAGTCGAGAAATCGGCTCGGTTGATCCGGGAAATAAGGATTTGGGATTTCGATATAACCAGCTGAGTAAACTGAGGTTTCTGGGCTGACTACGCTTTCGCCGAGAGCCGCTATGGCATGAACCGGTTTAATGGTTGAACCAGGAGCGTAAAGACCGGAAATAGGGCGATTGAAAAGCGGCCGATTAGAACTCGAAAGAGCAGCCGAGACATTATTACCGTCAAAACTCGGCAAACTGAAAATAGCGAGCACTTCCCCGTTCTGGGGGTTAATGGCAATGCCGGCGCCAGAAGTGCGGCCGAGATTAATTAATCCCTGAAGGGTTCTTGAGTAAAAATATTTTTGAAGTTCAGCATCAATCGTGGTTTCAAGCTTCTCACCCGGGAATTCGTCTCTTTTACGAGTAACTGTTTTAACTTCACCTTCGGCATTGCGGAAAATGCCAATAGCGCCGTTTTCTCCCCGAAGCGTTTCATCATAATATGCCTCAAGGCCGGCCCGGCCGATCAAGTCATTAAGAACCAATTTTTCGTTTTCATTAAGATCTTCGCTCGTCACCAGGCCGACATAGCCAACAAGATGGCTAAAAGACGGGTCGAGATAATATCTCTCATAATCATTTTCAACCACCAGCGATTTAAGATTCAAACTTTTAATCGCAATCGCCTGGTCTCGGCTTACGCCTCTTTTTAAAATAATATCGTAAGCCTTTAAGAGGCTTGGATCTTCAAACTGCCTCGCAAGCTCCTCCTGATTAAGTCCGAGAATTTCCCCCCCTGCTTTTAAAACTGCTTCTCGCTCACCGGCTCTAATCATTTCATTAGCCTTAAGGAAAACGCTGAAAATCGGCCGATTTTCAACCAAGGGCACGCCATTTCGGTCAAAAATAATACCTCGGGGAGCGATTAGGGGAACTTCTTGGTTAACATTGGCTTCAGCCCGACCAAAATAATATTTGTGTTCCCAGCCGCCCAAAGCCAAGAGTCTAACTTCGAAAATAATACCAGCCGCGAGAGCCGCGAAAAGAACAAATCTGAAAATTGATCTTGCAACCGGCTGTTCTAGAAAGCTTAATTCTCCGGCCGCCAGGGTGTCGGCAATGACTTCATCAAAATTTATCTGGCGATGATTTTTAGCTCTACTTCTCCTTCGCATGAGTCCACTTAAAGATTAAAAGAAAAAGAGCGGCAAAGCCAAGATTCATTAAAAGTTCAACCGAGAATCGAAAAAGACTAAAAGCCCGAAGATTTAAGATCAAGGTAGCGAGAACAAGAACTGTGGTGAAGGAGATCGTTTTCCGCCAAGGCAGATAATCCAGGAAAAAAAGCCCGGCTGAAACCGCGGTGATAAAAAATAGATCTTCCACTTCAATTACTGGCGAGAATTTTAAAAAGAAAGCGCCAACAAGGATAAAGATAATTCGCCGAAACCAATTTCGATAGAAAAAACCAAGGGTTAGAAGCAGGACCAGTACAAGATTGGGTTTAACTCCCTCGAAAACCAATAAATTAGTGTTCTGGATAAGGCCGGCGAGAGCAACAAAAATTAAATTAACGATATAAATTAACATCTCTTAAATCCTGAAGTCTGAGACTCGGTTCAATAATCGCTTCTTTAAAAGTGCTGCCCGGCGTCTCTTTGATTTCCTTTATAAAACCGACCATCAAACCATAGGGCAAATCAGCGCCGGCCGTAATCACCGGTTCACCTGTTTCAATCGGCGCCTCCCTTGCAATCAAAGTGGCTCGGAGCTCAGCGCCGGATTCAAGCAAGGCATCAACCTCGCTTTTACCAATTCTAATCGGGATTTCCCACGAAGGATCAAAAATGGTTCGGAGAACGGCTGAAGATTTAAAAACCTTGGTTACTTTGCCCACAATAATATTCTCGCCGCTAGTGACAATATCCCCTATTTCGATCCCCCGACTGGCGCCGCCTGCAATAGCGATTTCTGAACGGGTATTTAAGGGGTAGCTCGAGTAAACTTTAATTTTCTCGCTACTCGTAAGGCCAATCTCCTCACGAAAAAGTTCGGCTCTGAGATTTTGATTTTCATTTTCAAGCTCTTTAATCCTTAGCCGAAGATCGGCCTTGCCGCCGAGCCGGTCAAAAAAATTACTGATTCCAGGCGTCATTCTAAATTTTAAATTAAAAAGCGGTCCGCCAAAGACGAAGATTAGCACGAGAATCGCGATAAGAGCCCCTGAAATTATTCTTTTCATTACAAGTTAACCGGCACCGGCCGCTGCTGATTGGAAAGGATGGTATCGTAGCGGACCGGATCTTCGATGATAATACCCAAACCCCGAACGACGCAGGTTAAGGGGTCATCAACTAGGGTTGTTTTCACCATTAACTCTTTCTCAAGATAGCGGTCGAAACCTCGGAGCAGGGCGCCGCCGCCAGCCAAATAAATGCCTCTTTCATAAACATCGCCGACTAATTCCGGCGGTGAGGACTCAAGTAAGGATCTGACCGATTCACTAATGGCTTTTAGCGAACGCTGGAGAGCGGCTCTGACTTGGCTGTTTTTAATTACCATTTCCTTGGGCAGACCGCTTGAAACATCCCGCCCCCGAATCGGCGCCTCTAGTCGCTCTTCAAGCGGCACGGCTGAGCCAACATTAATTTTTATTTCTTCAGCGGTTGGCTCGCCAATAAAAAGTTTATGTTCGCTTTTAACAAACTTAATAATGTCCTCATTAAATTTCTGGCCGCCGATTTTCAGGCTTTGGGAAGTGACAGCGCCGCCGACCGAAATAATGGCCACCTCAGTCGTGCCGCCGCCAATATTAATAATCATGTTAGCCGTGGCTTCCTCGACCGGCAGTCTCATGCCAATAGCTGAGGCAATCGGCTCTTCAATTAAGATAACCCGGGAAGCACCGGCCGAAATGCCGGCATCCTCAACCGATTTTCTCTCGACCTCGGTTAAATTGGTGGGAATACTCACGGCCGCCAGTTTGTAGCGGGAAAAGAATTTAGCTTTATTAGCCTGTTTTAAAAAATGGCGGAGGATCTCTTCGGTTGTTTCGAAATCAGAAATAACACCGCTCATTAGGGGCTTAATCAGGCTTACATGGGCCGGAGTTCGGTCAAGCATTTTTTTAGCCTCTTTGCCGATGGCTAAGATCTGGTTAGTGCGGTTGTTAACCGCCACCAGAGTCGGCTCATTAACC
>JACOXB010000017.1 GCA_016176505.1 Candidatus Colwelliibacteriota bacterium
ATCTTTGAATTTCCCGCCTTGAACAATACCAAAAAGAGATTGAGTTTTTAGTTTATGGTTTTTAGTTTTTAGTGAAGTAACTGCCCAGCGATGAGTGCGCGCCAATGATTTTTTTGTATATTCATAATCGGCAATCGGCGAGGTGCATTCGTCAAAAGCAAAAATAATATCCGCGCCGAGCGCTTGTTGAATTTTCATTGATTCCTTTGGGCCAAGAAAAATTTCTTTACCGTCAATCGGCGAGCGGAAATGAACGCCGTCATTGGTGATTTTAAGAAGTTTCGGCTGCTGCCCAAGCTTAATTCCAAATTCATTATTCTTAATTCCCTTAAGGATTTTCCCAGTTCCGAAATCCCGACCAAATCCTAAACTGAAAACCTGAAACCCGCCGGAGTCAGTCATAAGTGGCCGATTCCAGTTCATAAATTTATGGAGTCCGCCGGCTTTTTGGATAATTTTCTCCCCAGGCCTTAAATGAAGGTGAAAGGTATTAGCGATTAAAATTTGTGATTTGGTTTGTAAAACTTCTTCACTCGATAATGTTTTTATCGTTGCCTGAGTTGCCACCGGTACCAAAGACGGGGTTTCAACCTCGCCATGCGAGGTTTTCAGAATCCCCACCCGCGCCCGGCTCTTTTTGGATTTTTTGAGAATTTGAAATTCCATAATCGCTAATTAATTACGAATAATATCTCGAATTATCACTAATATTTACGGCTTTATCAAGATAAAAAATGGAACCCTTGACGACTGCTTTCGCAGGGGTTCCTTACGGGGCGCTTGATGAATTTTGGATGAACGGCTCAGCGCCCAGAGGCCGCCTTCATTTTTCACTTCTCTTTATATCACCTCCCTCCTCCTTCTTCGCCGCAACTCTTGGTTGAGGAATCAGAGATACCCCAAAGACTCCCAGGACGAACAGGATAACTACTGTCCATCCTACCCCCAGAACTTTGAAGTGAAACAGCAATCCAACGGCCACTACCAGCAAAAGACATACCCCCGCCGCCCGCCCAATCCATTGTCTTTCCTTGGGAGGGACATCTTCCCAATCAATTCTAGCGTGTCCCATGCTCTCACCTCTTTTCGCGCTGGATTAGCACTTATCTAGTGGCCACCGATAGCCAGATAGACACCGAGGGCTATTAAGGCCATCCCGAGTGCCAGTAATGATTCAACGAATCTCATCTTTATCGCCCTTCCCACTACCCTTACCTCCTTTCGCGCCAGAGTGGGTATTAGTGGATCCAACCCGCGATGGTCATGGCGGCTATGATGGCGAGCATGATGCCGCCGATACGCAAAGCCTTCTGTTCCATGCTCATCTTACGGGGCGGCCTCGTCCTCATCTTGGAAATCGTACCCATCAGTCACCTCCTTTCTTACTCCTATTTTGTATTTCGTGTCCGCATCAACCGGAATTCGTTTTCCGGCCGAAGCTTACCGAACTCGTGAACAGACCCGCAAGTATTAGGATGATGCGGGCAGCATTTACGGCCAGTCGTGGTCCAATGCCCAGCACCGATTATCCCCTTCGGAAGCGTTGCCTTTCCCTCCTCCAGGGTTAATCCATTTGAAATTGTTCTCAATGTGCTACTACCCTACTTAAATTCTGAAATTATTTTCAGGACTAAAGTAGGACGAGGAGAATGATTTTGTGGTATGAACCCTCAAATGACATTCTCCCCGTTACGAAGAGCTGCCCGATGGCGCCGCGATTTTTGCGAATCGCAGCGCCTAAGGCGTCGGCTACGCGCCGTTAGAACTTATTTCATCAGGTCATAGCAGCAGTAGAAGGTCCACTGCCTGTAGGCAATCCACGCCATCCCAGCGAGGAACATGCCGGCAACGGCGAAGAACGCCCGCCAGACAAATGCCTTTTGATTCGCTGTCATTCGATTCACCTCCCTTCGGCGTCGGGTGAAGAGGTTAAAATCTTGAACTCTCTCAAACTCCAGAGCCCGATGCCTCCTCCGCCAAGGCCGGCAATGGTGTAGACAGAAAAAAAGAGCTTGGCCTCGTACGGTGGGGCCATCAGGATTATCGCCAAACACACGAGCCCCGCGAAAAGAAGGTATGAACTGACCGCTATCACAACTGCCTTCGCCGTCATGATATCCCCTTTCCGCCTTTTGGGCGGTGAAAACTCAATGTACTTTCCTCTTTTGAGCTCACCAATACGATATTGATGAGTTCAAGTAAGGAGGGAGAGGTGGAGGGAACACCTCTCCCGATTTTTTGATTCAATGAGCGTCATAAGTGCGGCATTTTATTTTCCCTCCTTTTTGCCGCATGAGGTTAAGTGCAATTTTCATGCCATCCGCATCACCTCCCTTCGGCGTCGGGCGGACGCCTCCCGCTTCCACCCATTCAGTAGGCTCCGCGAGGGGACGCTGCATTGCCGAAACTACTTCCTCCACTTCATCCACTTTAGAAATTTTTCCACGAGATACGTCACCCCCATAACGAAGAACGTGAAAAAAAGGACCGCATCCGCCCTAGCGTTGGGCTCTTTAATTGGTTGGAGGACGATGATCGCCACCACACAGAGAAGCACCAGCACAACCAAATATACGCCCACTTGTTTAAGCCAATCTGGGTACATACCCCACCTCCTACCCATTTGGGCGGCGAGAGTGAATTGCTATTATTCTAGTTATTCAGCAAGCGGATTCAGAATATAAATTCAAGTACAAATACTAATCATTATTTATTAATTGCTATTTACTAACTTACATCCTGAACGCGCCTGCTGAATTCTTTATTCAAAGTGCTGTTTTTAAGCCCTTTTGGCTTGGTTTATATATAGCATATTTCGAAAAATTTGTCAATCCACGGCAACGCTGAATCCGCAGATATCAAGTCGAAAACCGCAGAGGGGAATCTGCGTCAATCTGCTCATTATCAGCGCCATTCTGCTTCTAATTGAGAACTTTTCTTAAGTATTCACCCGTATAGCTTCCGGCTCTGCGTTTTATATCTTCCGGCGTACCGGCACCAACCACTTCCCCGCCCTTGTCTCCGCCTTCCGGACCTAAATCAATTACCCAATCGGCGGTTTTTATGACATCTAAATTATGTTCAATGACCACAACCGTGTTGCCACGGTCAACCAATCTTTGCAAGACATCCAAAAGTTTCTGGACATCGGCAAAATGTAAACCGGTTGTGGGCTCATCCAAAAGATATAAAGTTTTTCTCGTGTCGCGCTTGCCGAGTTCAGCTCCCAATTTTACTCTTTGGGCTTCGCCGCCGGATAAAGTCGTGGCTGACTGCCCCAGCTTCAAATATCCCAAACCGACTTCTTCCAAAATCCGCAAGCGGTCGTGAAGATGCGGGATGTCTTCGAAAAATTTTACCGCTTCCTCAATCGTCATTTGTAAAATGTCGTAAATATTTTTGCCTTTGTACTCCACTTCCAGAGTTTCGCGGTCAAATCGTTTACCCTTGCAGACATCACACTCAACATAAACCGTTGGCAAAAAATGCATTTCAATAGCAATCGTGCCGTGGCCTTCGCAGTTTTCGCACCGTCCGCCAGGAACGTTAAAGCTGAATCGTCCCAGCTTATATCCCCTGACCCGCGCATCCTCCGTT
>JACOXB010000016.1 GCA_016176505.1 Candidatus Colwelliibacteriota bacterium
ATGTTCCGCGATTACAAAGACAGAGGTAGAACCTTTAATAAAATTGTCAAAAACCTAAAAGGCTAGTATACTCTCTAAGTTGTTGGACCCGTGGTGTAGCCTGGTTAACACGTCTGCTTGTCAAGCAGAAGATCGCCGGTTCAAATCCGGTCGGGTCCGCAAAAAAGAACTCGCCCCAAGGGGGCGGGTTCTTTTTTAACGACTGGATTTGAACCGGTAGAAAGGGGTCGGGAAAACTAGTTTTCCGTGGCGGAGTACACGAACCGAGGGGTTCGTGGGAGCGAATGGAGATGAACGACGTGAAAATCCGGTCGGGTCCGCAAAAAGAATTAAGCTGATTCGTAAACCTGGCCAATGCCTAAAATATCGGCTTCGCGGAAAGGCCTCCCGATCAGTTGAAAACCGATAGGCAATTTACCTTCACGGCCGCGAACTGGCAAAGAAACGGCTGGCAGGCCGGCCAAGTTTACCGGAATAGTGAAAATATCTGACAAATACATCTCAAGTGGATCTTCGGTCTTTTCGCCTATCTTGAACGGCAATGTTGGCGTCACTGGTGCAAAAATCACATCAACTTCGTGAAAAGCTTTATCAAAATCCTGCTTGATTAAAGTTCGCACTTTCTGAGCCTTAGTGTAATAGGCATCGTAATAACCAGCTGACAGGACAAAAGTGCCGAGAATTATTCGCCGTTTAGTTTCCGGGCCAAATCCTCTGCCCCGATTCTTTAAGTAAAGCTCAAGCAGGCTCTCGGCTTCGCTTCTCGAGCCGTAACGGATCCCGTCATAGCGAGCCAGGTTAGTGCTCGCCTCAGCCGGCATAATGATGTAATAAACCGACAGTGCATATTTAGTGTGGGGCAATGAAATTTCCTTAAATTTAAATCCGGATTTTTTAAGAGTTTCGATCGCCTCCTCCACGCCTCGAGCCGCCTCATCCGATAGACCCTTAACAAAGTATTCTTTAGGAATGCCGATGGTTAAATTCTTGATCCGGTTTTCGTCAAAAACCAAAAGTTCGCTGTAATCAATATCCGGCGTGCTTGTTGAATCCATTTCATCGTGCCCGCTGATGCCTCGAAAAAGAATTACGGCATCACTTACGGTTTTTGTAAAAGTACCGATTTGATCAAGCGAAGAGGCAAGGGCGATTAAACCATAGCGGGAAACAGCGCCGTAGGTTGGTTTTAAACCAACCACGCCGCAAAAAGCAGCTGGCTGGCGGATCGAGCCGCCAGTATCAGAACCCAAGCCCCCCAAAGCCATATTGGCCGCGACAGCCACGGCCGATCCCCCACTTGAGCCGCCTGGTACCCGTTCAGGATTATGGGGGTTTCTGGTAGTTTGATAAGCTGAATTTTCAGTCGAACTGCCCATGGCGAACTCATCAAGATTAGTTTTACCAAGAAATATTGCCTCTTCTTTTTTTAGGTTTTTTATTACCGTGGCGTCGTAAGCAGCCGTATATTTTTCTAAAATCTTTGAGCCGGCCGTTGCCTGCCGACCTTTGATTAAAATATTATCTTTAATCGCAAGCGGAATACCGGTTAAATAGTGGACAGGATCGCCGCCCGAAATTAACTCATCAGCTTTCCGGGCCTCAGCCAAGGCTTCGTCCCGGTTCACTTCTAGATAGGCCCCTAGCTCCTTGTCTCTTCCCTCGATTTCACCAAGGAGAGCTCGGGTGAGCTCAGTAGCGCTAAATTCCCTGCTCTTCAGGCCTTCGTTAGCTTTCTGGATTGTTAATTTAGTTAAATCCATTATTCAAAGACTTTTGGTACCTGAAGAAATCCTTTTTTATCGTCGGGAAATTGAGCTTTCAAAACCCCTGGATCTTCTTCTACTCCAGGCCCGTCCTCGCTCATTATATTTACGAGGCTCGTGCCGCCGGTTATTGGCGGGATATTATCGGTATTGATCTCCTGAAGTTCTTTGAAATAATCTAAAATCTCATTTAAATCTTTGGTAAATTTATCCTCTTCTTCAGGAGTTAATTCAACTCTTGAAAGACCGGAAAAGTATTTAATATCGAATTCTTTATCTGGCAT
>JACOXB010000015.1 GCA_016176505.1 Candidatus Colwelliibacteriota bacterium
CAATGCCTTGCGTCGGGCTCGGGCCGGGCTGGCCGAGAAAGACAAGCCCCTGGGTTCTTTTATGTTTTTGGGGCCAACCGGAGTTGGTAAGACCGAACTGGCCCGAGCTCTCTCGGAATTTATGTTTAACGATGAAAAGGCCCTGGTTCGAATCGATATGTCGGAGTATATGGAACGACATTCCACGGCCCGACTTATCGGTTCGCCGCCGGGTTACGTCGGACACGAGGAAGGCGGACAACTGACGGAAATAGTAAGGCACAGGCCTTACAGCCTGATTCTTTTTGATGAAATCGAAAAAGCCCATCCGGAGGTTTTTAATATCCTGCTTCAGGTCTTAGACAACGGCCGGCTGACCGACGGCAAGGGAAAACTCGTCAATTTCAAAAACAGTATCATTATTTTAACGTCCAATGTCGGCAGCGAATATTTCAAGGAGATATCGCGGTTGGGATTCGAGGCAGCGGGAGCTAATGAAGAAAGTAGGGATTTATCGCGTAAAACCGAGGCTTTCCGTGAAAAAGTCATGACCGAACTTAAAGAAACCTTCCGGCCGGAATTTTTGAACCGCTTGGATGAAACCATAATCTTCAACCCCCTAACTCCCAAAGAAATAGAAAAAATTGTTGATATTCAACTCGAACTTCTCAAAGAGAAACTGAGAGAGAAAAACATCGAAGCGCAAATCGACAACTCTCTAAAGAAGCATTTGGCCCTAAACGGATTTGATCCGGAGTACGGCGCCCGACCCATCAAAAGACTCATTCAAAAGTTGATTTTAGACCGGTTAGCCGACCGTCTCATTAAAGGAGAGTTCAAAAATGCTAAAAAAATTAAAATCGGCTTTAAGGAATCACAGGGGCTCGCTCTTAGTATTAGCTCTTAAAGCGGCCGCCTTCGCTTTATTTCTTTACCTGGCTCAAGACAATTTGTTTTTTCTTTTGATTTTCATTCTCACCGCCTTTTATCTTTATTTCCAACCACTTTTTAATTCAAAGCAGCTCTTATACTCTTTTTTAATCCTTTTTTTAATCTCGATTTTTGTTTCAAGAAACGAATTTTTAGGATAAAAAATCTGATTTTTATAAAAAGAGAGCCTCTTTATTATATTTTGAACGGTCTTTTATTCCTGACCACTTTCATCCTATTTTTTGTCTCGGGGAAGTCGGAGTTATTCTTTGTTAAATACCTGCTTACGGGACTTGCGGCGTTCCTGCTGAGCAGGGAATTTTTCAGTTTTAATCTCGGCGAGTCGCTTGAATCTTTCAAATCGATGACTTCCTCCGGGCGGAATTTAGGAGCGCTCGCATTCGGTTTTTTAATGCTTCAGGCACTTTGGGCGATTGCCATTCTGCCTTTGGGTTTTTTAAATGCCGCCTCTTTAACTCTTTTGGTTTCCTTAATTTTAGAAGATTTTTTTATAGAGCATTGGAGCGGCGCCATGAACCGGAAAATAATTTTAAGAAACATCACGCTTTTTCTTGTTTTGGGTCTTGTAATTTTGGGTGCTTCCCGGTGGTCGCCTTAAGTTGAGTAACTTTAATTAAGTAATGAGTATAATAAGTAAAGTAATAGTAGTGAAACGAAAAATCGCCTGCTTCGTTGTATAATTTATACACCCGAAGTCGAGGCAGTTTATCCACAGGGTTGACATTTGCAAGGGCATAATTAATAATCAATAATAGATTAAAGGTTCAGAGTGAGGCTGAGCCGTTATTTAATTGTAAAATTGCAGTTGAGTTGCAGGATTTAAAATCATGCAACTCGCAATCTTACAATTAAATATATGTCAGTCTCACTTAAAGTGGGATTTTTTAATTAGATACTACGGTTATTCTTTCTTTGGAGCTCGCTCTAACCCCGCCCCCTCCTCACGGGGGGTGTGAGGGGGCGGGGCGAGAGGGTCGACCTTAAAAGCAATAACCTTCCAGAAAATTAATACAATTAAGTCGAAAAAATTAAATTAAAAATGAGTAAAACTATAAAGAAAGTTTCTGCAGTAAGTCTTTCTTTGACAACTGCGGTTTGGCTCTCCGGCGCTGTCCTCATAATGCCGGTAGTTGCCTCCGCGGCAACCGTTGAAGAATTGCAGGCCCAGATTGCGAGCTTACTCGCTCAAATCCAGGCATTGCAGACACAATTGACTCAAACGAGCGGAGCAGCGGCAGCGCCATCTTACAGCTACACCCGCGACCTCACCGTGGGCAGCAAGGGAGATGATGTCACCGCCTTGCAAAACTTCTTGATAAGCCAATCATCGGCTAATTGGCCCGCTGGTCAGGCAGCTACCGGCTACTTTGGCCCAATTACCCAATCAGCACTGGGTAAATATCAGGCCGCAGTTGGGATTTCTCCAACCGCCGGATACTTTGGCCCTAAGACGCGAGCATACCTCGCTTCAGTAGCAGTAGCAACTCCGACAACGCCGACTAGCCCAACAACTCCGACCACGCCGGCAGTTCCTTCGGGTAATGCTTTGGCTGTTGCCATCGCGTCAGACAGTCCTTCCGCAAGGACAATCGGTTCCGGCACCGCTTTCAACCCAGGGTTGAAACTTATGTTAACCGCCGGTTCCGCGGCAGTAAGTGTTAACGGAATCACCCTTAAGAAGGACGGTTTCTTAACCAACACAAATCTTAACGGTGTTGATGTCGTCGTAGACGGCGTCAGGCACGGCAATGTGGTTACCTCGGTCAGCGCCGATAACACCGTTACAATCCTGATGTCCAGTGATCCGATTACAGTTCCGGCCGGGCAAACCAAAACCGTAACGGTTCGTTTCAACCTTTTGACCGGTAACTACACTGGTACCGTCAGCCTCGGCGTTAACGCGGCCTCGGATGAACATTGTCAACGGCGGAAGCTCTTTGGCTTCAACCACTTTGGATGTTTTAACTGCGACCGGTTCGTCAACGCTTAATGTTGACGCGGCCAGCCAACAGGAAATCACTAAATTCAGAATTGTGGAATCATCCAGCAATGAAGGAATGTATCTGCACAGCTTGACCTTGTACAACCAGGGGAGCGGAGCGGACGGCGACGTTAAAGATGTCCAGCTTATTGCTCAGGATGGCACGGTTCTTGCCACTGCCCAGCAGTCAGGCAAGAATGTAGTGTTCAGTCTTTCTTCTTCTCCTTATTTCATTGATAAGGGACAGACCAAGGATTTCACTATAAAGGCGAAAATTGTCAACGGCGCCGCCAGAACGGTTAACTACGTGGTTTACAACGACTACGATATTGACCTTCGCGGTTCCGCGACTGGCGTTTCAATTCTTCCGACCGCGGCCAGCAACTCGAATGATACAAGCTTCCCGGTCGGTAACGGATATAACATCCAAACCATCGGAAGCGGAACC
>JACOXB010000007.1 GCA_016176505.1 Candidatus Colwelliibacteriota bacterium
GCGATGATGCCGCCGATAGCTAAGGCCCAGTTGTAAAAGCTGTTGATTTTTTCAGCCAGAGTGAGGCCAATGGTTTCCGGTTCTTCCTCAACAGCCAGAGCAACGGAGAAGGAAAAAATAAAAATAAGGGTTGCGAT
Source organism: Candidatus Colwelliibacteriota bacterium (assembly GCA_016176505.1). Lineage (GTDB taxonomy): Bacteria > Patescibacteriota > Minisyncoccia > UBA6257 > Colwellbacteraceae > JACOXB01. Next base: position 138 of record JACOXB010000007.1, read on the forward strand.
AAGAATAAAATATTTTCTGTTTCTCTCGTTCATTCTTGAAAGTGAACTTCGCCCACCATTCGTTCGCAGGTTGGAATTAATGTCCTATAGGCTTGGCCGATAATTTGGCAATTAACTTCTAAAATCTTTTCCCCAATGAAAAATTGGTTATTTAAAATATAGCTATCCTCAATCAAGCCTCCTTCTTCAGTCGGGCCAGGTACCTCACGGCCTGCTTTAGTGACATAGCCGACACCCACTCTTCCGTCTCTTTCAACCCCTTGGAACTTATTTGGTTCTGACTGCATCAGCTGGTCAGCGGTGATACCGAACAAATTTGGCCTCTCGTAAATACGGAGTTCAGCCGCTATCCCCTCGGCGAGAAACGTGGCTTTCGCCTGCCCCTTCCCATCTTCAAAAACCGTGATTTCCCAAGCCTCGGGAACTTGAAAAGTGATATTAAAAACGGGGTGTTCTACGAACCGCCAGCCTGCTTCGACCCCAGTAACATTAACGATTTCTGACTCGGGCATCGCCTCTTTCTCGCCCCGGAAAGCAAAATAAAGAAGCGCACCAAAGAGAATTAAAATAACGAGGACGATTGAAATAATCACTCCCCTTCTTTTCATCACATTTATTATACAACGTCCCAACAGAAAAACCCCTCCAACTATAGCCGAAGGGGTTTTTCTTATAACTCGTCGGGCTAATAAGCTAAAAGCTAATTAGCTATCGAGCTTAATATTAGCGATTCTCAGTCTGGTCGCGGAATCGATCCACTAAATGACCAGCGTAATCTTTGCCACCTAAGCCAAAAGCAATACCGCCGGCTAGAGCGATCATCGCTACAAATCCGGTAACGAGGGAGTTAACGATCGGGGTCGCGATTCCCAGCTGAGAAAGAGCAGCCAGAAATCCGAAGACCACTACCGCCCAGTAGGTCAGAGTGCCGAGAAACTTCGCTGAATGAAGTTTGGCACTCGCGACCGATGCCTGAACCAATCGCCGCAGGAATCCGCCAAGAATAACTGCCGCAAGCATAATAAGTACCGCGACCGCTACCTGAGGAATATACAAGAGTACCGCCCGGAGGAAACTTGAAAGGGCATCAAATCGAAGAATATCAGCCGCGGCCAAGAAAAAGGCGATCACCACAAACCAGTAGGTTAGCCGGCCGAGAAAACGGCCGGTGTTCATGGCCACCCCGCCTCTTTTGAAGTAACGATCTACCCCAGCTTTCGCAAGTAAGGCATCAAGCTTAACCGCCGCGATCACCCGCTCAACCAACGCCCCCAATCCAGCCGCAACAATAAGGCCGATGACAAAAACGATTAAGGCGCCGAGGAGCAAGGGCAGGAAGCCCACAAAACCAATCCAGAGCTGCTGTAACGATGCCACTAAAACCTCTGTCCAAGATTGAACTACCATCAAACTAATTCTTAACTTCTAATTCCTTTATCGACCTTTTCATGCAAGATCTACCCTTTAATTATAGCAAAGTAGAGCTAGTTAGCCTGTTAGCAATTAGCTATTAGCCCGTTATTCCGAGCTAACTAGCTAACCGCTATCGAGCTCTCGAGCTGTTTATTGTCTAGGTAGAATTTCCCTGATTGAAGGGGCCACCACGGTAACTGAATCTGAGGCTTGACCCCCATCGTTTTGGCAAGTCAGGGTATAAAGAGTGGTGCCGCCAGGGGTAACCACTTGCTGACCCGAAGTGGGTTTCGAGCCATTCCAGTCAGAATCGCTTGGGCTTGCCGAAGCTGAACAAGAATCAGCATTACTGGTTGACCAGGTTAAAGTGGCAACGCCACCCTGGTAAATCACGGTTGGGTAAGCATCAATATCAACTGTCGGTGGAACATCGCCGCCGCCACCGCCACCACCGTCTCCGCCACCGCCGCCATCGTCGCCACTGTCTTCTGGCTCAGAAACATTAATAGTTACTCGGGCCTCTTCAGAGAAATTCTCTCTTTCAATAATCACCTTAGCTGTATAGGTGCCGGCGCTTGAGTAGGTGACACCCGTACTCTTAGGGTTGGAATTTACGCCGTCGTATTTAGCATCCCAAGCGCCACAAACCTGAGCTGCTTCACTGACAGCAACTTTTGGATTATCGCAGTCTTTCCAGAAAGTGTAATTAATAGTACCCGTAGCGGTTCCACCCGCCTTGGCTCTTAAAGTTGTGCTCAAAGGCGCGTCGCCCGAAGTCGGATTGGCGCCGAGATTAGCTGTCAAGTGATGCTGCTGCTGCTGAACACTAACCGTTACAGAATCTGAAGCCGCGCCATTAGCGCCGGTACAATTTAAGGTATAAGTTTGATCTGCCGTAAGATTGCCGCTTGAATAATTACCCGAGGTTCCAGTCCAACCAGTTGGCGAAACCGTACACGAGCTGACGTTGCTCGAGGACCAGCTAATCATAGCCGAAGTATTATAAGGGATAATAACCGGGCCATCAGAGCCATTAGCTTTAATATCGGCGCTTGGCGTAATCGGCGCATTAACATTAACGTTCACTGAGTCTGTGCAGGAAGAGCTCCCCGCCCCGGAACAAGTTAGAGTATATCCCTGACTTTGGGTTAAAGCGCCGGTTGATTGAGAACCCGAAGTCGCTTTTGAACCGCTCCAACTGCCAGAGGCAGTACAAGAAGTGGCGCCGGCTGAACTCCAAGAAAGAGTGGAAGATCCGCCTGAGGTAACCGAAGTCGGATTGGCATTAATATCAACCGTACAGCCAGTAACATTGCAGGTGGTTGACGCAGAGCAGGTTCCTCCAGCGCCACTGCAACTTTGGGTATAACTTCGGCTTGAAGTTAAGGCGCCAGTATTCTGACTGCCCGAAGTACCGCTCCAAACAGTACTATTGGCGCTATTTGTCACCGAACAAGAAGCAGCGTTAGTGCTACTCCAGGAAACAGCGGCCGAATTACCAGTCGTAACCGAACTGGGATTGCAGTTAATAGAGCAGGTAGGAAGGGGCGAAGTTACGGTAACTGTTTCCGAGTCAGAACCAGACCCAACAGCGTTAGAGCAAGTAAGAGTGTAGGTCGTAGTTGTAGCGAGGGTACCGGTTGACTGTGATCCTCCGGAAACCGACTTCGAGCCGCTCCAACCCCCAGAAGCAGTACAAGAAGTTGGGCTATTAGTAGTGGCCCAAGTAAGAGTACTTGAGTTACCAGAGACAACTGAGGTAGGGCTAGCCGTGAGATTCACTGTCGGGGACTTAGGACATAACCCACCAGCCGTAATATTAACGCTGACACTATCGCTTCTCGTGCTAAATCCGTTCGTGCACTGCATCCCGTAAGTCCTTGTAAATGGCGGTGGGTTAGGATTGTTGTCCTCTTGACCGGTTCTAGAATAACTTCCGGGGATATTTACATGGGTCCCTGGAGATGGCCACCAATCACTGTTAGCCCCGTTCTGAAAAGTGCAAGAGCCGCCAAATAGATACTGATTGTCCCAAGAAATAGTAAAGTCTTTGCAAGCCGGGGAAGAATTCGGCCCGCTAACATCAACTATTACATTCTGCTTGCAAGTGCCTGCGCCACTAGTTTGCGACCAGGTGTCATCAGCATTTTTCACCGCACAAGTTGTATCTTCTGTCCCTTTACACCAACAACTGGCATTGGGATTACAAGCCTGATTTACTCCGCCAGGATAACTAGCACAGGGATCCGAGGGTGGTGGTGGGCCGCCGCCGTTGCCGTCGCCGCCAACTAAGGTGCAGCCAAGATTCCCCCCGCCAGTGCACTGCCATGCTGGGATACCAGGTTTTGCGGTGGTCCCACACCAGTAACCACTACCGTCTGTGTGAGAATGAATATCTTGAGCTCCAGTACATTTATCTGGGTTACTAGGATAACAATCGCAACTGTATTGAGGGTCAACATCGTGAGCCTCAGTCGGCGGCGCCAGGAGTAATTGGAAGATAAAGTAAGAGGCTGCTAGAGATAAAGCGATGAGTAATACCCCTATTAAATAATTTTTAGAAAAAGAGTGGGTCATCCCTCTTTAATTATCGTGCATCAGGCGATGGGCCGATCGGAGAGACAGCGAGGTCTTCTTCGCGAATAATAGTATTCGCTTTTATTGCCCCTCCCTCTACTTCTCCGACTACTCTTACTACCGCGCCAACCATCACTTCTTCTGGGTTAAAAGCAGTGATTGGTGCCGTATCGCTGGGTTTGAAAAGATAGGTGCCACTGTCGGTTTGGACTACCAACCGTTCGCCGTCGGCTTCCACAACCAGCTTGCCAGTAGTATTTTCAATAACCTTGCCCTTAAGAATAACGGTGATCTCTTCAATCGCCGGATGATCTGTTAACCCGAACAGAGTTACTGCTTCTTTTTTAGTTTTTATGTAAATACCAAGACCAGCAACGGCTGCCAGAATGAATACGACTAAGATTAATAGCACTATTTTTGACCCCTTGCTCATACTATTAATTATAGCAATCTGTATAAAAATAGGGTGTTAATTTCTAAAAACGAGCAGCGCCTGCCCCCGGGACGGGGGCAGGCGCTCATCGAAGCCCTACCTTTGGGGAAGTAGGTAGGGGAAGAACTGGCGGAGTGCCCTGGTCTCATCGCCGTAGAAGTGAAGACCGTTTTCAGAGCCTGTCCAGGCACTGAACTCCAGGAGAACGTTGTAGTCCCGGAGCCCCGGAATCGGCAACTCTCTCGCGGGCTTGGTCACAACGGCTAGCACTTCACCTCGCCTGACCCACTCTCCTTGAGTCGGTCCGCTAGGGAAGTGGAGCGCCGGTCCGCTGACCCAAAGAACCAGACCATCCTTGAAGCCGTAACCGCCTTCGTAGACTGAACCGACGGTGATCCAATCGCTCTCCCAGCGCTGGATCGAGTGATCCGCGGCGAACCCGATGACGTACTGATCGCCATCGAATGGGACTCGGAGAACGGTTCCCTCCGGCAGGCGGAAGGCAACTCCCCAGGGGCGCCATCCCAACTCGCCTCGGTAGTACAGCTCTCCGAACCGCACCAGGCGCCCATCGGCGTAGAACTCCTTAGGCACCACCCGGATCCCCAATCCAGACGGTACCACTGGCGGAGGTGTCGTCGGCGTTGTGGTCGGCTCGGTTGTCGGAGATGTCGACGGGGAAGTCGACGGCTCGGTCGGGCCCACGCTCGGCGAAACCGAGGGCGAAGTCGTCACCCGTGGCTCCGGCTCCATCCTTACCGCGATGGCCCAAGTCGCGATAACCGCGACCAGAACCAAAACGATGAGGATGGCCAGGCTTCGCCGGAAGCGTCGCCGGTCCTTCTTCGGAGCTCGGGGTGGAACGTAGATCGGCGGCCAGGTGACATCCGGCCGCACGCGTGATGGCACCTTGGCCACCGTACTCACCTTCCTTTCCTTCTCTGCTTATTCGGTTCTCAAAGTTCAGGCTCGCCTTGCCGGAGCCCAAGAAAACCGACACGACGGGCAATTCTAGCCCTATTATACCCCATTCCCCGCCCTTTTTCAAGGGCTGAAAAAGGACAGTCTAAGGAGATACCTTAACGGCGGCGAAGGATCGGAGACGCCGAGCGAACAATCCGCCGAACGGCTGGTATGTGTTTTGGGTTCCCGAAAGTGACTATATTAATCCCTGGCGTATTGATCATCCTTTTAGCGATCCGGATTGTCCGATCGTAGGACATGCGACGTATCTCATTAAAGATATCTTCAAAATTAGGGACTCGATTTTCAATCATATAGTAAGCGCCGATCTCACTGATAGTCTCGGCATCGGATTCGAAATCAATAAGCAAAGACTTAATCGCGCTGGCCTTAGTGATCTCGAAGCTGTTGCGTAGATAATCTTTGGAGTAATTTAATCCGTTTCCCTCGATAATGCGCCGTAGGGCCTTCTCAAGATCGTTAGTATTATTGAAAATACCGTAAATAGAAAAAAAGACTATTTTCCCAGACCAATATAGAGTGCTCCCCACCCGATATGCCAACCCGTCTTCTTTAATCGGTTGCAAAAGTTTATCTATTAAGCCGTTCGCTCTTTGAAGAGAATATCTGATCCTTGGGGTAGAAGCCCGCCATACCGGCACGGATATAAAAAGATAGGTTTGATTAATGCCTGTTTTTAAAAAATGTTGTACGCGGAACTGGCTAAAAGTTGTTTTGCGCTCCTTAACAAATGGTGGTTTTGGTTTATGGCGTTTACCGAAAGCCTGATTAATAGACTTTAATGAAGTTTTATTTAAAGAAAAAGGGGCGGAAATAACTAGGCAGGCGTTACGAGGATGATAGTATCTGGCGTAAATATTACGGATACGTTGAAGATTTAATTCCGATACAGCGCTTTTCCGTCCACCAATATCCCTAAAAACAGAGTTTTTTTCTAAAAATCTCACATCGACTAAACGGTTAAAGGCCGTCCCGTCCGGATCGTCACCCGCCTCAGCTATTTCATTAATGATGCGGTTCTTCTCGGCCCTTACCATTTCTTCTTTAAAGTCTGGCTGAAAAAACATTTCTCCAAGAACTTGGGTTGTTTTAGCGAAATTCTCTGGGAGGACGGATACGTTATATTGTGTATAAACACGAAGTGTCTCCGCCCCTATACTCGCTCCGATTTGCGGCGCCTCGAGACGAGGACGAGTAGACGCTACAATCAAGTGCTCAATGAGGTGGGCTATTCCTTCAATCGGTTCATTGGCGCCACCGATTCTAACAAAAAGACCGATACCGATAGTATTGATTGTTGGTCTTTCGTGCCAAAAAACCTTCAAGCCATTTTTAAGAGTAATAGTCCTAAATCGGGGAATATAGTAAGCCTTTTGCTTCATGCTTATAGTAATTAAATCACAGAGTGCCTAGAAGTGGAAAGGCGCGAATCAGTGACTCGCGCCTTTCGGTGGAGAACGAGGCATCGCCTATCCGTGGATCGGCTCACCATCGTCGTCGAACTCTGTCCCCTCCGGGGGTCCCATGCCTTCATCACCTCCTCCTAGGAGCTTTCCGATTTCACCAGCTCGGCTGGTTGTCGTCCGAGGCAGGTTTCGGAAGAGGCCTGCCGCAGATGCACAGCGGTTGGTCGAGAAGCGAATCCATAAGCGCCTCCTCTAGTTATCCTCCACCGTTAAGAAGTGGTTTCGAGGTGCGGGCAAAGAGCTATTTCTAACCCTATTATAGCATTCCCCGCCATTTTTCAAGGGGTAGGAAAGGGGGCTCCAGAAACTAGAAATAGGGCCGCGAAAATTCCTGAAGAACCTAATTTTTGGAAAATAATCGCTTTCTCTTTCGATTAGCCCTCTCAAAATAATCAAGCCACCAGAGTAAGTCTTCTTTAGAAGTGGCCTCGGTTAGGAAAATTTCTAAATTACCCGCCTGTTCCCCTTCAGCGCGAAATTCTTTAACGATATCCTCTATATCTTCCTTGTAAAATCCGGGGCCAGCTAAGCCTATTAAAGCTCCTATCTGATCGTCCCTTAAGGCGAGCATCCTAGATACTATTTCCGCTCTTTCTTTTTCCTCCCATTGTAGTTCTTCTGCGTTCATAAATCCTCCTAAATTAAGATGGGTTCTGAGGGGTAGATTTAGTTTTCTTTTAATGGACGGGTGTGAAGTTTTTTAGAAAGATATAATGCGACAAAGTTGTTAAAGGGTCCTTGTGATCGGGTAAATAATGTGGCTTTACCGTCGCTAGTTCTCCGAACCCACCATTTCTTTTTATAAAGTGAGTCGAGCCACATTACTTCTTCTTTAGTCCCCGTTGACTTTAAAAACCTCCTTTGTGCCCGATAAGCCTCTCCCTCGGCTCTACTACCAAAAGCCCTCTTCCCTCCGTCGTGTTGTCTCAAATGTTCTGCTTCGTGAACTAGTAAAGAGGCAAGATAAGCAAGGCTCGATTCTAAAACCGTTTGCGTTTTGCATACCCATATCCGTTCTTTATAGAATAACTGATTTTCGTACCCTCTTTTTTGATAAATCAAAATAGCATCCAGAGATTTTATTAACTTAAATGTTCTAGGCCGATTTCGTTTAACAAATAGTACCGCTCTGCTCATTTTAGAGAGGTCTTTTTTTGATATGCTAACGATTACAATCTCTTGAAATTTTTTCTTATAGAAAACGGGCATCCGACTTCATAAATTATAAATTAGATGGCCCGCAGGGAGTACCTGCGGGCCAGAGAGCGGTTCCGCCCTTACTTGGGAGGCGGAGTAGGAGGCACGGGTCTACCGGGCCCTTCGGGCTTCGGGTATGGACCGGGCTTACCGGGCTTGTCTCCCATTTTTCACCACCTCCTTTCTGAGATCCGGTCGAAGATGCGGCGCACCGACGACCACCTCCACCAGAAGAAACGCGAGGACGAGAGCGAACGGTGCCAGCCTCTCGGCCTCTTCTTGCCCTTGGAATGCTGGCGGTTGCCGCTAGGTCTAGGGTGCCTTCGGGGCATCACACCCCCTTTCGTCAAGGTGCGGACAGTTTGTACTATCTAACCGATACGCCCTTTTTAGAGTTTTTTCAAGAACTCAAATTCCCAGGGTTTTAGCTACTTTCAGGTCCAAGTCAGTAGTGATTAGAGCTTTTACTTGCGAATCGGTTTTATATTATAACCAGTTTCATCAAGAATCTCCCGCTTAACGCATTCTTCTCTCGATTCATTGTAGCGCTGCTTGCCGCCAGGGAAAGCCCACTCAAGCACAGCGTCAGCGCTTCCAGTTTCTTTCTGGGCTCGGCGAATCATCAAAACTTCGCCCTTTTTATTAAGAACAATGCCGAGATTTATAAAATTAAGGCTTTCGGTTTTTTGTTCTGCCATAGTTAAATATTTTAGATTTTTTGGAGCCAAAAAGCGAAAACGCCCTCAATGGCTTTGAGGGCGTCGATGGGCCTGCGGGCTTGTCTCGCCGTAGTCTGCCGAAGGCAGACGCAGGCGGATCGTGGCGGGGGGAGGAATCGAACCTCCGACACCCCGGTTTTCAGCCGGGTGCTCTGCCGTCTGAGCTACCACCGCCGGGTGGAACGCGGGAGAGTTACTCCCGAACCGGGATGCCAGGCATCGGCACCCCGACTGCTTCGCACTGGTCAGCTTGCCAGCCGACCAGGTAGAAACTCGGGTCGTGTTCAGCCTGGATCTTCCAAGCCTCGCACTCCGCCTTCTCTTGCCGCTTGAGGGCGGTATCGATGTCGGCCCTCACGAAAACCGCGAGAACCACGAGTATCGCCGCCAGCAGCCATACCCAGGCGAGGCTGGCGCGCCGCTCACGCTTCTTCTGCCCCCGGTAAGGGAGGCTAATGTAGCTAAAAGACATTCCTCCTCCTTCCGGGGCCGCACGAAGTATGTCGGAGAACTATCCGCGCTTCGCGCGAGCAGTTCCCGCGCAAACACGTTTTGCTTTTATAGCATAGTTGCCCGCCCTAGTCAAGACGGGCAGACTCGATAATCTCGGCTTGCAAAATATCGGAAATATCCGCGTAAAGGATTTCTACCTCCTGGCCGCCATAAGCATAAGCCGCGACTTGGTAGGGATCAAAATAGATTATTAAGCCATCTTGAGACAGGGTAAATTTTTGATAATTCTCGATTTTCGGACCGGCGCCATCTTCGAGCCAGTCAGAATTAATATCCCGAGCTCTTAAATCAGTGATTGCGTAATCAGAAATTCTTTTTAAATAATTACTGTCTTCATTAAAAAGATCGCTAAATTCAAGTTCTTTTTCAGCCTCAAAATCGTAATTGAAAGTTAAATAATAATTATTAGGATGAGCCGCGCCAGTAATATAATCGGAAGCGATGAACTCGATGCTGGCTAGCTTCGGATTTAAAAGAATTATCTCGTAATCAATAATAAGCTCGCTTCCGAACTCGAACGGAACTCCGCCTTCAACCTCGTTGGCATTCTTCTTAAACTGCTCGACTATGGGCTCGATCTTTACTTGAAGTTTGCTATTCGCTCCTTCTGTTTCGGGCGCTCCGGAAAAACGAGGGTATTTAACATCGATGGTGTATTTAAAGGTTCTCTGCCTAATGGCCGCAGCCTCAATTTTAATCAGCGGTTCCTCTTCCGGCGGTGTTTCAACCCTCTCCCCCCAGAACGGAAGCAGACCCCAAAGACGGACGGCTAAAATAACCGCGGCTGAAATTAAAAGTAGAACGCCTGCACCAATCAAAATTTTTACCCGTTTCTCCATCGAATTACTTAATCCAGGGCGGCTGGACTGATCTTAATAATTTTATCATCGCCAGCTCCGGGCCTGCCGCGGCCATCCCGGTTGCTTGTGGTTAAGTAAAGCATTTTATCTAGTCCTAATCTTACGGTTCGAATGCGCCCGAACTCGCCTTTGAAGTGAACTTTTAGTTCCGCAATCTGATTCCCTTCGAGCCTGGCTTCATAAAGCGCCTCGCCTCGAAGGCCGCCGAAGAAAAGTCGGCCCTTAAAATAGGTGAGGCTCGCTGGTGCCCAGGTAACATCAGACCCAGATTGAAGCACGGGCGAGACCATATCCGGAGCTGTTTCCTCGCCTTGAATTTCTGGCCAGCCGTAATTTAGGCCTTTTTGAACCAGGTTAATTTCATCAAGCCCGGAAAGCAGGCCGGAACGGCCATGCTCAGTGGCCCAAAGCCGACCCTCGTCATCCCAGGCCAAACCCTGAGGATTACGATGACCATAAGAATAAACAGGCGTGCCAAAAGGATTATCTTCTGGAACCTGTCCGTCATCCTTGAGTCTTAAAATTTTTCCAGCTAAAGAATTTCGATCCTGGGCTAAATTCTCTTTAGTGGCGTCGCCGGTTGTAATGTATAAGAGGCCGTCCGGACCAAATTCCATCCGGCCGCCGTCATGATACAAAGCACCGGGAATATTGCCGATGATTAATTTTTCATCAACGAGCTTGTTCCCCTCCAGGCGGTAACGCTCGACCCGATTTTCAGTCTGACCCTCTTCGCCCGGGGCAGTGAGATAAAGATAAAGCAAGTGATTGCGAGAAAAATCCGGATGAAGCACTAAACCTAAAAGGCCGCCTTCGCCCTTGGACTTGACTCGGTTAATCGGAATCTCGACGCGCTCGCCGGACGAGCTAATTCTCGTTAGCCTCCCCGTTCTTTCGGTTACAAGGAGATCGCCGCCGGGCAAAAAGGCAATGTCCCAGGGGATTTCCAAGTTTTCGACGACGATTGTAACCGCTTCGGCCGGAGTCGATTGCCCCCTGAACTGATTGGAAATGAAAGTTTGCCGATCCTGCCAGAAAATTAGAAGGGCAATAAACCCCAGGCCTAAAATCACCGCTAAGATTAGATTTTTATTTTTCAACCTCATAGGCCGAAAACTTGTTCGGGATAAACGTGCTCCACCCCGGGTGAATCTTCCGGCTCTTCCCTAATCACCCGAACCACACCCTCTTCGATGTTGAATTCAATAATAACACTGCTTCTGTTGTTATTGAAATTCGATTCTTCAAAGCGGTTCGAGGGGTTAACGGTAAAAGAAAGGCGATAGGTGCCGCTTGGCAGACTAGAAACATCGAGGCCTTGATCTGGATAATCGTAAAAGTAGGTATCGCCCCAGCCAACTGAAATCCCCTGAAGTTCTTTGCCACAAATTAAGTACTTCGCCTCGGTTGCTCGATACTCAAGCTCTAAATCAACTCGGCTGACATCCCGAATACAGAAAGTGGATTTCACATGGATCCCCGGGATCCCAGATAAATCATGGGCGCCGGATACTTCAACTGGCTCAAGATCGTAATTTACAAAGTCGGCAAAATGGTAATGAAGGTGCGACTGGTGCCAAAGAAAATTGCCCACCACTTTATCGCGGAAGTTGCCGTCCACGTCGTAAATTCTTTGCAAAACATCGCGATTGATGTCGTCTCGGATACCCCTAGTTACCTCATCGGCTCGGAGTTCAAGCGATCCCCGGCCCTGATTATAATAACTGGTGCTAAATAAAAGTTGGGCCGTGCTCCCGTTTTTAACTAGTTTTAAATCCCGGGCTGGTAAAGGAACAAGGTCGGGTAATAGGTCTTTGCCAAAAACCAGCTCGGGTAAAACCATCGACGGCGTTTCGGTCGCGGCCTTATCAGTCTGAAGCCAAAAATAACCACTCCCTAAAAAGGCGAGGCTCGAAAGAATAACCAAAGTTTCTTTATATTTCATAAGCGAGTGGACCTAGCGAGAATCGAACTCGCGTCTCCGCAATGCGAATGCGGTGTCGTGCCACTAGACCATAGGCCCAAATTTAATCAACCGTTACAATTTTAGCGGTTTCGGCGGCTTTTTGAATAGCGACCTCGTCGCCTGTCTTAAGCCGAATTTCATCCTCCCAATTATCGGCATAAACTACGGCTGGACCTCGGGCAATCTTCACTTTAATTAGGCTGTCTTCTTTTAAAACCAAATGATCTGAAGGCTCGGTGCTGTTATTAAAAGCTACGCCAATTCCTACTTCGAAAAAACTGTCCGTAATACTCCGGTAATAAGCAGTTGAACCAAAGGGTGTGGCGACAACAACGCCATCACCAATCACTTCGCCAGCCACACTCCGGTCATTCACTAAAAGTTCGTAGCGAATAGCGTGCCGCGGATCAACATTATGAACAATAATGTCATTTAGAGCTACAAGTTTTTTATCCCCGAACCCGGCTTCGAGTTTAAATAATTCTTCGGTCTTATACTCACCCCTCGCCACTCTTCTTAGAACCTCGTCGTTTGGAAGAAGCGAACATTTTTTACAGACAGCGCTGTTTTTCAAAACTATTTTAGTGAGGCCCGGGAAAAGATGCTCGGAGCGAACCAGAGTGCCGTCGCCGCCATAACTGATTACGAATTCGGGTTTAGTTTCAACAATTTCAATCCCAACCCCCTTAAGCAAGGATGTAACTGCCTCTTGATTTTCGCCGACCACCACCACTCTCATCAATAGGGATGATAACAAAAAGAATGCTCCGACTTAAGTCGGAGCATTCTTTTTGTTCACTTCGCCTCAACCTAGTAGCCGAGGTTAATCTCTAGACTGCCTTCGCTGTCCATCTCGGTCTCGTTCTGATTTTCCTCCTTGTCTTCATCAGCGTCAGAGTTGACCGAACCTTGACCACCAATCCTTAACTCGGCTCTTGGCAGATCAAGCTTAATACCTAAGTTGCCTTCAGCCGCTAAGGTCAGTTGAGCCTCTTCGGCAAGCCACAGGGCCTGATTAAAGAGGATGAAGGCTTCGGCATAACCTTCGGCCGCGAGCTTCTCTTTACCTTCGGCAAAAGCAGTCTCGGCCGCTCTTAATCTCACTTCAGCTTCAGCCACGAGTTCAGCATCAGTCGATTCCTTCTTTTTGTCGAAGAAAGCCTCAACTTCTTCAATCTTATTCTCGGCTGCCGTCATCTTGCCGCGAGCCGCAGCCTCGAAATCAGCATTAGCGTTTGCGGCGAGATTGGCCTCGGTCTCACTTCTCGCTTCCATCGAAGAGGCGGTATTGGCTTTAACGCCCTGGAGCATGGCGTTAATCGAAGTCTCGGCTTCGGGCTTCACTATAAGCAGGCCCCTCAAAACGAGCTCATGAGCTCGAAACATAGCCTCAAGCCCAGAAGAAATATTAAGGCTGATCTCAAGGTTTCCTGCGTCAGCAAACCGAGAAGCCAAGACTCGAGCTCGCTCGGCTCGCTCGTTTAACCGGACCTCAATCTCTGCCTGAGTTTCGGCATCAAGCCGACCTCGAGCTGCTAATTTTTCAGCCTCCTCAAGCCGCCGCTCAGCCAACCTAACATTAAGATCGGCTTTGGCCGCAGTGTCGAAAGTCAACCAGCCCTGGACTCTTTCATTAACTTCAACTTTCACCGGATAAAGAGCATCCCCAGGAAGAGAACCTCCAGCCGCCATAGCCGTACCGCCCGATAGAAGCAGGACGATCACAAGTACTATTGGCATGGGTTTTAATCTATTTAGTAACCATGGGATTCGGAGAATCGACTCTTTTTCTCCATCCAAAACTTGTTGACGAACCACAACCTCGGCTCTTACTGGATGAGTTTTAATAAAGTTAACTAGGCCCCTTTTAAGCTCGGCTTTATCAGCTTTTGATAAACCTACGGATTTAGCCTCTTTTATAATTTGTTCAAAATTTTTCTTAATCATTTTCGTTTTTCGGATTTTTGGGCCTCGGCCTCGAGCAGGACTTTTACCTTTTTCAGCCCTCTGTGAAGACGGACCGAGATTACATTTTCTTTCTCTTCGAGCACGGCCGCAATTTCCTTCGGCGTCAGGTCGTCAATATACCTCATAATAATCACCTCCCGGTACTTTTCATCCAAGCTCCGCACGAGCCGCAGGGCATCGTGGCCCATTATGGCCGCTTCGGAGTTTGTGGGATTTGCTGCTGGAGCGAATCCCTCGTCCATCAAGGCATCGAGGGAAAGGGCTTTTTTCTTCCGACTGTTATCAATAATTAAATTATTAGCGATCCGGTAAAGAAAAGCTCGGAAATTTTCCACCACGCCGCCGTCAGCGAGGTATGCCCAAGCCCGGGAGTAAGTTTCCTGAACCAAGTCTTTGGCGAGTTCCTTATCCGAGACCCGGAAGTAGCAGTGGCGGAAAATCGCATCAGCCCACGCGTCGTAGGCTTCTAGAAATTTTTCTCTTTCCCCTTCTTTCCCCATTTATATGACGATTTTATAGCCCTAATATTACTCAGTCGGGGTGGGGAGAATCGAACTCCCTCTACACGCACCCGAAGCGTGCGTACTGCCGGTATACTACACCCCGAAGACTTCTTAGTGCTGGCGAGTCTTTAGTAGCTAAGATCCGGCGCCCGCTCCTCCGCCCCAAGCCGTTTTCGATTTCCGGATGCCGCGAGAAATAATCTTCGAGCTTCGCGGCAATAATCGGCCCCTGAGAGACAAGTTTAACTCCTCGAGGAAGTAAAGACTTAAATTCTCCTTCAATCAGCGCGTAATGAGTGCAGCCCAAAATAATGCTATCAATCCTAGAAGCTTTTGTAAAAAGCTTATTTAAGTAGCCCCGAAGCACCGCTTTTAACGCTTCGCCTTCGATCTCGCCAGCCTCAAGCATCGGTACTAAAAGCGGGCAGGCAACACCGTGAACCTTAATCGAGGGGTCAGCTTTCTTAATTTCTTTTTCATAAGCCCGAGATAAAATCGTGGCCGTGGTCCCGAGCACCCCCACCTCTCCGGTCTTAGTAAAAGTATTAATTTCCTCAGCAGTCGGAATAATAATTCCGAGGACTTTTTTATCCGGATAAAATCGCGGTAAAAATTCTTGCTGGACTTTCCGAAGAGCGCTCGACGAGGAAGTATTACAAGCGAGAATTACCAACTCGGCCCCAAAACCGAAAAGAGCTATTACCCCTTCTTTTGTAAATTGATAAATTTCATCTTGATCCCGATCACCGTAAGGAGCCCGGGCGTTATCACCCAAGTAAATATAAGAATAGCCGGGCAATGACTTGGTTACTTCTTTCAAAACAGTTAGGCCGCCGAAGCCGGAATCAAAAAATCCAATCACGAAACTCGGTGCCTCTTTTTAATTTCCTCCTCTATACCAGACTCAAATTCTTCTTTTCGATCTTTCGCCTTATCGGCTAATTTTTTAAGCTGATCGTCAGATAAATCCCCTAGATTCTTGATTCTAGATTCTAGATACTGCCGTTCATTGCGGCTCGGATCATCAAGGACCTCTTCTAGGAGAATGCCGAGGATCCAGCCCACCCTAGGCCCGGGTTCAATCCCCAAAATCTTCATTATCTCATCACCTTTTATCCCAAGCATTTTCGGACCAATTGGATCAGTCCGGACTTTCTCAATCATGAATTGCAAGTGGCGCAGTTTATAAGGGAAGGCTTTAGGCACTCCCGAACCAATCCGGTCTGCCTCGCGGACCCGCAGTAGATCATCAATGTGTTCAAGGCCCACCCGGCTGATAAAGCGCCGCACTCCAGCCTCAGTCACCTCGCCGACGTTGTAGTAGAAAAGGTGCCAGCGGACGAGATGGACCACCTTGTCAATCACTTTCTTCGAGAAATGGAGCCGTTCGAGAATCTGCCGAGTCATTTTAGCCCCGACTACTTCATGGTTATAAAAAGTGGCTTCCTCACCCTCGCCTCTTTTAACTCTGGGCTTGGCCGCATCGTGAAACAGAGAACCTAAACGCACTTCAAGCGAATAGTTTTGGCGAGCCGCATAATCCAATGACAAAAGATTATGTTCCCAGACTGTAAAAATGTGGTGCTTAGCTTGGTTAACCTCAATGCCCTCTCGGAGTTCGGGCAGGAAATATTTTAAAAGACCAAAGGCCTCAAGCTCAATAATACCGGCGTAAGGTCCGCCATTTTTAGCCATAATAATTTTTACAAATTCGTCCCTAATCCGCTCTTGGGCAATATGTTTAAGCAGTGGAGCTGTTTCTTTGATGGCTAAGGCGGTTTTCTCTTCGATTTTCCAGCCCGAGGCTGGTCCGCCTCTGGCGGAAAATCCTCCTAATTCGGCCGAGAATCTGACGGCGCGCATAAGCCGCAGAGCGTCTTCTTCGAATCGCTCTTTCGGTTCGCCAACTGCCCGAATTAGTTTCTTTTTTAAATCTTGTTGGCCATCAAAAGGATCCACGATTCCAACATCTCCGATATTTATCGCCAGGGCGTTAATGGTAAAATCTCGCCTGGCTAAGTCCTCTTTAATGGTTTTTGCAAAACTGATTTTATCCGGGTGGCGAAAATCAGAGTATTTCTCTTCGCTCCGGAAAGTGGTTACCTCAATAATGGCTAATTTAGGGTCGGTCGAACCAGTTTTTACCGCCACAGTGCCGAACTCGTTTTCGTAAACGCTGTCGGGAAATAATTTTTGAATCTCTTCTGGTTTCGCGCCTGTGGCCACATCCCAATCTTGCGGTTCGCGACCCAAAATCAAATCCCTCACACAACCACCTACAATAAAAGCTTGAAAATCGCTCGCTTCGAGTTTTTTAATAATATCTAAAACAGGCTCCGGAATTGAAAACTTCACCTCCTTATTATATATTGGTGGCGAAACTATAGCTCGAAAGGGCGCCCGTAGTGAAATGGATATCATAACTGCCTTCGAAGCAGTCGTTGGGGGTTCGAATCCCTCCGGGCGCGCTAAATTATATTTTGTATTTGGAGGGATTCGAACGGGAAAGGGGTCGGGAAAACGGGAGTTTTCCCGTGGCGGAGTACACGAACCTATGGGTTCGTGGGAGCGAATGGAGATGAGCGACGCGAGATTCCCTCCGGGCGCGCTAAATCAGCGAACGATTAGACCGGTTAAGAGATTAAGAACGCTTGCGATTAAAGATTGACCTCGAGTCTGGGACTCATCCATCTTATCCGGTTCTGGCGAGTCCTCACGCTCTTCTTCAATTTTAACTTTATCCTCTGCGTCATTCTGATCCATTTCTTTGCGCATCTCTTCCACGGGACGGATTATCTTATCGTAATGCTCTTTATATTTTTCAAACTGCTCGCGGTATAAATCAGGGCTCTCTTTATCGCCCGGGCCGCTCGATTCTGATGGACCCGAAGAAAATGAGCCTTTGCCCGAGTTATCAAACTTTTCAAAACAAGCCCGGACCCGCTCGCCAATTTCCGGCCCCGGAGTTAGAGTGCCAGCTTTAATCTGCTCTATAATTTCTGGCCCCACGCTCGATTTAAGACAGATTTCTATTCCAGGATTGCCAGTGCTTATTCCTTGTTTTAACTTCTCAGTTCCTTCTTTCATCTCTTGGATTTTTTCAGGCTCGATCAGATCGTGGTCAGCCGCGAATTTAAAACAGGTCTCTCGATTTTCGGGCTGGTTACAAAATGTTTCGCATTCTTCTTTTGACTGACAGCCGCCAGGTCCAGTCCTGCCGGCTTGCTTCGCCCGTTCGGCCTCCGCCGCCGTGATAAAACCAGCTTTTTCGGCAAAGGCGACACATTCATCAAAATGTTCGGAATTAGAACAGTATGATTCACATTCCTCTTTTGATTTACATCCTCCCGGTGTTTCGCCCCGAGCCATTAGGGGTAGAAATTTCTTCGCTTTAGCCGCCTCCTCGCTAGAGATAAAGCCGGCTTTCTCGGCAAAGGCCAGGCACTCGTCCGCGTGGGCTGAATCAGCGCAATAAGCTCGGCACTCCTCTTTGCTCTTACAGTTGCCCGGCAAGGTTGCCCCGGCTCTTAGAGCGGCAGCCACCTTTTTCGCCTCAGCCACTTCTTGTGGCGGCATCAAACCATGCTCTTCAGCAAAAGCCAGGCAAGCTTCAATGTTATTAGGATTGTCGCAGTAGGTCTTACATTCATCTTTGCTTCGACAGCCTCCTGGTCCGCCTTGCTCGGCAATTTGGGCAAAACGTAGAGCTCTTTCCGCTTCACTCGATGACATAAGATTATGTTTTTTAGCAAAGGCGATGCAGGCGCGAATGTTTTCGGTTCGGTCGCAATAAGCCCGGCAATCGCTCTCGCTCCGGCAGTCGCCTAATTCAGCAACCGGAAAAATAATATCGTCTTTGGAAACGGCCTGGACCGCAACGACTAAAACGACTAGCGATCCCAGAACCAATAAACTGCCGATTAGTAACTTCTTCATTCGAATGGATTTTGATAAGCCCCTTCAAAGGGATTGGTTTCAGCCTCGAAAGGATTTGTTTCCGGTACTTCGTCCTTAATCGGATTTTCAGATTTTTCAAATATCTCCGCCCCAAGGGTGGCCGAAGCTTCGTCTTCCTCTTCAGTAACCGCCGGCGTTGACTCTTCTACTTTTCGGCTCTTCCAATACCAAATACCGCCCAAAGCAATAAGCAAAACCGAGAGCCCAAGACCGATAATGAGGAAGTTTTTAACCCACGGGCTCATATCTTTCCCTTATCTATATTGTAGCAAATCTGTCCGCCCGGAAGGACTCGAACCTTCGACCTTGCGCTTAAGAGGCGCCAGCTCTACCAACTGAGCTACGGGCGGCCATTGAAATTTTACTCCAAAATTAATCTCTGACAATATAACTAGAGATGGTTCTGGCTCTTGAAACGCCGCTCGAGGATATTCCGCGAATCCAGCGGCGCTTTCTAGTTAAACTCAATAAGCTTGGTTTAAAAACCGTTAAAGACCTACTTTGGCATTTTCCGTTTCGTTATGAGGATTGGCGGGAAATTTCGCGAATTGCCGAGCTCCGGCCCGGAGATGAAAAAACAATCCAGGGAGAAATAATTGAAATTACGCTCAAGCGCACGCCCCAAAAAAGAATGTTTATCACCGAAGCCCTGATTTCAGATGAAACCGGTTCGATCCAAGCGCTTTGGTTTAACCAGCCGTATATCCGGCACTCGCTCCAAAAAGGCAAAATGGTTAGTCTCGCTGGCAAAGCCACTCTTTATAAAAATCGCCTTGTTCTTCAAAACCCAGCCTACGAAATACTGAATACAAGGTACGGGGTACGGGGTACAAGTCATACCGCCCGTATTATTCCGATCTACCCAGAGACTAAGGGCTTAACTTCAAAAGGCATTCGCTATTTGATTAAACCAATCCTAGAATCGCTCGAGAAAATGCCAGAATTTCTTCCGGCAGATATGCTCCGCGAATTAAAACTTCCGGAAATTAATATTGCTCTCCGCCAAATTCACTTGCCGAGCAGCGTCGATGAAGCCGAGCAGGCTAAAAAAAGATTTTCTTTCCAGGATCTTTTCCTGCTCCAGCTTAAAAACGCGGAGGAAAAAGCGGCCCTTCAAAAAGAGCAGGCGCCGCTTATTAAATACGACCTCGAGGAAATAAAAGATGCTCTCAAGGCCCTGCCCTTTGAGCTGACCGATTCTCAGAAAAAAGCCCTCTGGGAGATTCTCCAAGACTTATCGAAGCCTCATCCAATGAACCGTCTGCTCCAAGGCGATGTCGGTTCAGGCAAAACCATTGTCGCCGGCATTGCGGCCCTGGTCTCGGCCCAAACGCCGAACAACCTCCAGGCAGTTTTTATGGCCCCAACCGAGATTTTGGCGCGCCAGCATTTTGATACTCTGATTAAGTTTTTCAAAGATTTTGAAAACGGCATTGGCTTACTCGTGGCCAAGGAAACAAAGATTTTCTACGGCGACGGCCTCGAAACTAAAATTACGAAAACGAACTTCTTAAAAGAAGTCGCGACCGGCAAAGTAAAAATCCTGGTCGGCACTCACGCCTTAATCCAAAAAGGAGTTGAGTTTAAAAACTTAGGCCTGGTGGTTGTTGACGAGCAGCACCGCTTTGGCGTAAAGCAACGAGCTCTTCTTCTTCGGGGCGCTCGGCTTATGCCCCATTTCCTTTCGATGAGCGCCACACCGATCCCCCGGACTCTAACCATGACTATTTTTAGCAATCTTGATTTGTCAATCATTAAAGAACTGCCCAAAGGAAGGAAAAACATTATTACTAAAATCGTGGCACCGGAGAATCGGGATAAGGCTTATGCTTTCATCCGGGGCCAAGTTAGACGCGGCCGCCAAGTTTTTGTTATCTGCCCGCGCATCGAAAAAGCTGAAGACACGGCCTGGAGCGAAGTTAAGGCAGTCAAAGAAGAATATGAAAAACTTGAGAAAAACGTCTTCCCTGATCTTAAAGTAGCCATGCTCCACGGCAAATTAAAAAGCGAAGAAAAAGCCAAAATCATGTCTGATCTCCAAAATAAGCAAAGCGATATTCTCGTTACCACATCGGTAGTTGAGGTCGGTGTGGATGTGCCGAACGCGACCATTATGATGATTGAGGGTGCCGAGCGTTTTGGCCTGGCCCAGCTTTACCAATTCCGAGGCCGGGTCGGTCGGGGCGAACATCAATCTTTCTGTTTCCTTTTCACTGATTCAAAAGCCGCCCAGACCGAGGCCAGATTAAAATCATTGCTTACAGCCAAAAACGGATTTGAGCTGGCTGAATATGACCTCGCTATTCGCGGCCCGGGCGAGTTTTTAGGCGAGGCCCAAACCGGCATGCCGGACATTGCCTTAAAAGCAATCCAAAATCCCGAACTCTTGAAAATGGCCCAAGAAAAAACCCGGGAGATTATTAAAAAAGACCCGGAGCTAAAAAATCACCCGGCTCTCAAGGAAAAACTCAACCAGTTCGAAAAAGAAATCCACCTCGAATAACTTACTAAAGCTTTTCTGCGATCGCAGAAAAGCTTTAGTAGGTGTTTAGAAATCAAAAACTCTCCTTGCAGGCACGATCTTTCTAGAGAGAACGCGAGGAGAGAGATAAAGCATTCTCCTTAAAATAGATGTGCCTGCAGGGAGAGTTTTCGAAATTGCGGTGAGAGCGGGGCGGGCCGACCGAAGTCGGTCCCCGCCCCGCTCTCTGGGGGTGGAACGGCGGATCAGCCGGCCAGGCTGCGCTCCAAGGACCGGAGCGCGTCGTAGCTCCGGCCCTCGGTGAGCTGCAGGGCGACGAGGTTGTCCGCCCTGATGCCCTCCTCGGCGGCTTCGCCGCTGTCGCGGTGGTGCAGGCCGTCGGAGCGCGGGAACCGCGCCCCGCAGGCGCCGCAGTGCGGCGCGCCCGGCAGAACCGGGCAGCCGCACCCGGAGCAGTAGCCGTCCTCGATGCCCTCGAGCGAGGGCGTCTCGGCCTGGATCTCGGCCCGGGCCTCCGCGTCGTGGTGGATGACCACCACGTCGGCGGCCTTGCGCCGCCCCCTCGACGAGTCGAGGACGATCTCGAACCGAACAGTCTCCTCCGGAACAAGGAAGCCGTCCGAGTCCTGGAGCGCCGTGACGTGCACGAAGAGGCGCCCCTTCCAGCCGTTCGGCTGGATGAAGCCGAAGCCGCGCTCCGGCCTCCACTCGATCACCTTGCCGTTCATTGCCCTTCCCCCTCTCTTCCGAACCCGAACAGTAAGTACGTTGATATGCTTACTGTTCGAGTCCGGAAATTTTTGAAAAGAACTTTTGGTTTCGCCCTTCAATAACTGAGTTGGGCTCTTCAGGTCCGATTATCAATCGGACGACCAGTTCGACAGAGCAAGGGTTGCGCGCCTGGCACAAGGGGATGAGGTCTTTCTCTGGTTTATAGGCCGGCCAGCCACTTCGCCAGAGATTTCCTCTCACGCCGTCCCCCCTGCGGCAGGGCTCCTGGTGCATAGCCGCTATCGCCTCCGTACGTAGTACCGGAGCCGCCGGTAGGCGCCGACGACGACCACGGATCCGGCAAGGATTGCCCCAGTTCCCAGGAGAATTAAGGACGCCCAGCCCAGGACCCCCTGTGACCCCTGACCGTCGGTAGCGAGGTCGACGACTAGGACCCCGAGTCCCGCTGCGGCGAATCCGATGCCCGCCTTCAGGATTCGGAACATTTCTTCACCTCCTCTCGAGGTGACTCACTTAGCGCCGGACCATCCGGCGCTTCAACGTGAGAATAGCCACGCTTCGAACTAGACTGGCTACCAACCGTTTATTTTAATTGGCAATCAGCCTAGTTCGAATTTTCTTACTCTGTCGATATTGAAATTTTTGAAAGAACGTTTGAGAGACTTTGTCCCTCACCAAAAGCCACTTCTTGAAAATGGACTTTGGTGAAGGGGAGGCGGTCCGTCCGAAGTCGGACCGCCTCCCGCGAGGTCACAGGAGGCCGTTGAGGATGATCACGAACCCCTGGACGAGGAGGGCGACGACATACACGACCGCCAGAGCCCCGAGGGTCATGGCGATCACGTAGAGCCCCATCTCCAGGGACCTCCCGACGAGATGCCTGTCCGCCAGCTTGGTCATCCGCTCCTCCTTTCTAGCTGCCGGTGTGGGCCGAGGCGATGATCTCGATGGTGCTCGCGCTCTCAAGCGCGAGACCGAACGCGATCACGTCGTCGACCGTGAACGCCGGACCGCCCCAGTGGAGCTCACGCCATGAAGAGGGCTCGAGCTCACGAGGAGCGGGAGCCGCGGTCGCGGGCGACTCCGGCTCGACCACGTCCACGCCAGCCGAGACGAGCAAGGACACGATCTTGCGGTCGGCCGGCTTGTCCACGACGTCGGAGCAGGCCGGGCAGGTGAACCGGTATCTGCCTTCGCGACCGCCATGGATCACCCAGAGCGCAATCGCCTCCGGCCTCATGTCTACCTCGCCACAGCGAGGGCACGTCGACCTGATGGTCGTCATTACGCTTCCCTCCTTTCGAGTTTCGGCGCGCAGCCCTTCGATGAGTTCGGGATGAAAGGCTATGCGCCGAAACCCGGATTTTTAAAAAGAACAGTTCGACTTCGCTCACTGCAGGCATTTCGATTTCGCCCGCGTAAACTTTCTCCATCTAAACCCACTATCTTTTGGATAATGAGCTTAGGTGAGGGGGCATTGCGGCTGCCCCAAGCCGTGGTGCTAGGATGCCTACCGCCACCGCTCCTGCGCCCGCTTCTTGATGTAGTCGGTCGAGTGATCCACCCCGATCTGCGTGTCGCAGACCGGGCAGCGGACGAAGTACCGCTCGTTGCTACGGTATTCCTCGTCCATCTCCCGACCTCCCCAGCTCACGTCGGCGGAGTAGTGAACATCCTCCGAGAGGTCGGCCTCGAAGGAGGTGTGGCAGTGGGGGCAGGAGAACCTTTTGGCTCCTGCGCCGTGGCTGACAATCTTCATCTTCCTCTCCCCTCAGAGTCTTGGTCCGGTTCCTTTTCCCGGACCTAGCTGGTGAGGAAGTCGGGCTTCCCCACTAGTCAGGTCCGGGTTTATATTCAAGGTGCGATTTCTCCCATAAGGAGAATAATGAAGAGGAAAACGCGAGTGAGCCTTTTAATATTGCTTGGTTGCTTCGGTTCCTCTTCATTACTCTCCCCACAACATCCTTACATACTCCAGTATTTAAGGATGTTGTTCCTAAATAAAGAAAACGGCGAGGAGATCTCGCCGCTTTCTTAAGAGTCTCTCTCCTCTTTATATTTCGATATGTAGCGTACTTGCCTATTCCAGAATACCCTTATTATACTATATCTCTTATAGCTTGTCAAGCCCCCAAATAGGCCTTATTTAGGGGGTTTTTAGCTTTCTCCTCATCTTTGGGGTAAACACATAAACGTCGATCGCATCCACTCGCTCCCCAGACACCCTCGGTTTCTGGCGGTCGCCTGACACAGCAGGCGACCTATTTTCCGACACGGGAGGAACCTTATACTTTCCTCCCGACCCCTCCTTCGGTTTCTGATTTACTCCTACGCATTTTAGGGGTAAACCAGAAGCCTAGCCGAAATCTCCCCCCTAGCATCAACCGGGTTTGAGACTCGAGAGCCGGGATAGCGCCGAAAATAATTAAGGTAAAAGGCATTAGGGCCCACTGGATAAGATAAAGGAAGTAGTGGTGGGCGCGAAACCAATCAGGCTTGGGCGGCAAAAGCACAATGCCCAAGATAGCCGAGCTCACAATTCCAATTGAGGCAAAAGTTAAAATGGTTCGCGTAATCTCCGGTAAGCTGAAAGAAAGCAGGGTGTAATTAAACGCCTCACCGCCTAAAAAGAGTGGCAGCCAGCCAAGAGCAAAAATTAAAATGGCATTCGTGGCCCAGGAGTGAAAAGCTTCGATGGTATTGAAAATCCAGTAGATTTTTTTGCTTAAAAGAATTCTCCGGTTTCTCGAAAAGCCATAAAAAGTATAAGGCAGGTTTTCCACGCCCCAGCCCCAACGGCGCTGTTGGCGATAAATATTCCGCATAGTGCGCCAGAAAGTCGGCGCCACATTCGCATCCATTGAAACCGGGTAGAAAAGCGGCACGACCCGCCAGTCGCTGTCGTAATGAAGATAGCATTGCCAGAAAATCCGCGAGTCTTCCGAAACCACGTTCTTCTGCCAAAAGCCGATTTCGACCAAGGCTTTGAACGGCATTGAGTGGGAAGAAAAAGTAGTCAAGCGTTCGGGTCGCGACTGCTGCATCAAGTGCCAAAAAGTAGCTGATAAGGCAACGACCCTCGCAAAAATCGGCGCTTCATAAATGTTGTTATTAAAAAGCGGCACTGGCTGATAACTTGAGCGCTCGGGATGCTCGGCGGTCAAATATGAATAGGTCAGTCGGCCAAAATAATCAGGTAAAATCTGGGTGTCAACATCAAAAACCGAAACCAAAATATTTTCATAAGGAATTTTTAGTTTATCAATAACCTCGCTTTTAACTTTTTCCGCGGCATAAGCCTGATTCGAGCCTTTACCCGGGATTTCGTTAGGCAAATCAGCTGGGTGATAGACAACCAGAAAATGGGGGAACTCTCGGCCGAATTCGGCCTCGATCCTTCGGGCCACCTCTTTAGTCGACTCGCCGCCCCGCTCTTCGGGCGCAAGCACAATAATGAATTTATCTTTGGGATAATTTATTCGACTGAGGCTCTCGAAAGTTTCTCTGACCACTTCGTAGGGCTCACCGAGCATCGGCAGAATAACAAGATGGTATATCCGATCCCAATCTACGAATTTATCCGAATGATCCGAAAGCTGTTTAAGCCAATCGATTTTTAGATTTCTCCTTACTTTTTTGAAAGAGGACCGAAGATGAAATGACAAAAAAAGAGTTTTGAAAAGCCAGTAAGTATCGAAAAGAATAATAAAAATAGCTGCAGCAGTTGGGAAAAATCGCGCGGCAACCACCATTAAGACGAGCGTCAGCCAGGAGAGCGCGCCCGGGACAATCTCAAAAAAACGGAGCATTAGAAGTAAAGGAAGGGCCAGAGATAATCGACGGCGTAGATGCCACCGCCCGAAGTGGCGAGAACAAAAGCGAGAAAGGCTAGGGCGAAGTCGAGCTCGTAGCCACTGACAAAAGGCTGATTCTTGGAAATTTTCCAAAGTCCGGCCACCACCATTTCAATGGCGATGAAGAGGGCCACCGGCTGAACTAGGAAACCGAAAATCAAAGCAATACCGCCGAAGAATTCGAGGAGGGCCACAATCGTGCCCCAGAACATTCCTGGCCGAAAACCCATGCCGTCGAAGTTCGAAGCATTAGTCTTTAAATTCTTAATCTTTGGCCAGCCATGAACCAAAAAGAGGATGCCGAGAAAAACCCGGGCGAGAAATAGAGCGGTACCGTTCCAAGCGAATAAGACAGGAATCATAGATCAGTAGTTAGTAGTATGTAGTTAGTATAAGGAGGCGACCTTTGAGCTTTTAATTCAGTTTTCATTATACTACAATGGAGTGCCAAAACGGTCCCATCTTCTAATGGTCAGGAAGTCGCTCTTTCAAGGCGAAAATACGGGTTCGATTCCCGTTGGGACCGCTAAGTAATAAGTAAAATGAGGATCCTCGCGATTGAAACTTCCTGTGACGAAACTGCTATTGCTTTAGTGGAAGGACACGGCCCGCTTTCTAACCCCCGCTTTAAAGTTCTAAAAAGTATTATCTCTTCCCAGATTCTGGTTCACCGCCCTTTTGGCGGCGTGGTGCCGAACTTAGCCAAAAGAGAGCATTTAAAAAATCTCCCCGTCGTCTTAGATCAAATACTAAATACAAAATACGATATACAAGATACAGATTTTATTGCGGTTACGGTCGGCCCAGGACTTGAACCGGCGCTTTGGACTGGGATTAATTTTGCGAAAGAATTGGCCAAGAAAAATAAAAGGCCGCTCCTTGGCGCGAACCATTTGGAAGGACACCTCTATAGCCCTCTTTTAAGTCTTAAAGAGAAAATATCTTTGCCGGCGATTGGCCTTGTAGTGAGTGGTGGCCACACTATTCTGCTTCTGCTAAAAAATCTCGAGAACTGGAAAAAGATTGGCGAAACTAGAGACGATGCAGTAGGCGAGGCTTATGATAAAGTGGCTCGTTTGCTCGGCCTCTCCTATCCTGGCGGGCCAGAAATTGAGCGGATCTCCCGAGACGTGAAGCCGAAAATTGAATTCCCCCGACCAATGATTCATCAGAAAAATTATGACTTTAGTTTCTCAGGCTTAAAAACTTCGATCTTTTATTACCTTCGGGAACATCCTCGGGCAAGTAAAAAACAAGTGGCTGCTAGTTTCCAGCAAGCGGCTATTGATGTTCTTGTCGCAAAAACCATGAAGGCGGCTCGAAATTATAAAGCCAAGTCAATCCTCTTAGCTGGCGGCGTGGCCGCTAATAAGCCGCTTCGCCAAACCCTTCGCCAGGCGAGTCGAAAACAAGGGTTAAGATTTTTTGTTTCCGATTTTAAATATTCGACTGATAACGCAGCCATGATCGGAGCGGCTGCTTATCTTAGCCACTTGCGAGGTAAAAAGCTTCGAATTACTGCTCAGGCTAACCTTAACCTATAATAAGCTTATGGGGTTTATGGAAACCAGATTCGACCATAAACAGGTAGAGCCGAAAATTTATCAAAGCTGGGAAAAGTCCGGCTTTTTTAATCCAGATAAACTGCCTGCCAAAGGCAAGCCTTTTACGATTATTATGCCGCCGCCGAACGCTAATGGTTCGCTTCATATTGGCCACGCTCTTTTTGTCACTCTGGAAGATATTATGATTCGGTTTTGGCGCATGCGCGGCCGAAAGACCCTTTGGCTCCCCGGGGCGGATCATGCCGGATTCGAAACTCAGGTCGTCTTTGATAAAAAGATAGAAAAGGAAGGACGCAATCGCTTTAAAATTCCTCGCGAGAAATTATGGCAAGAGTTGTGGCGTTTTACCCAAGAGAATAAAAAAATAATGGAGGGCCAGTTAAGGAGCCTCGGCGCTTCCTGCGACTGGTCACGGGAAAAATTCACTCTTGATCCGGACATTATCGAGAAAACCCAGGAAACCTTTATTAAGATGTACGAAGCCGGCCTGGTCTACCGCGGCCGGCGACTGGTGAACTGGTGCGTGAAGCATCAAACCGCTCTTTCGGATTTAGAAGTTAGCTATATCGAACGCAAAGACCCGCTTTATTACATTAAATACGGCCCGTTTACTCTGGCCACCGTCAGGCCCGAAACCAAGTTCGGCGATACGGCTGTGGCGGTTCACCCGGGGGACAAGCGCTACCAAAAATACATTGGTAAGGAGATCGAAGCCGAAGATCTCTTAGGCCCGATTAAGCTAAAAGTAATTGCCGACGAGGCGGTTGATCCGCATTTCGGCACTGGCGTGGTCAAGGTGACGCCGGCCCACGATCCGACTGACTTTGAAATCGGGCTCCGTCACAAGCTTGAAGTTAGACAAGTAATTGATAAGTTTGGGCGGTTAAATGAAAAAACCGGGCGCTATAGAGGACTAAAAGTAGCTGAGGCCAGAGAAAAAGTGGCTAGTGACTTAAAAGAAAGAGGGTTGATTAAAAAAATCGATGAAAAATATGTTCACTCGATTGCCACTTGTTATAAGTGCGGCAGTGTCCTTGAACCCCTACTCCTGCCTCAATGGTTTATTAAAATGGAGGGTTTGGCTCGCGAGGCGATTAAAGTGGCTGAGTCCGGTAAAATAAAATTTTATCCCGAGCGCTTAAAAAAAGTTTATCTTCACTGGCTCAAAAATATTCGTGATTGGAATATCTCGCGGCAGATTATCTGGGGCATCAGAATTCCGGCCTGGCACTGCGAGTGCGAGCCGGAAAACTGGCGAGTGGGGACGAAAGCGCCGAGGGGGAAATGTCCTCGATGCCGAAGTAGCTGGACCGAAGACCCGGATGTTTTTGACACTTGGTTTTCCTCAGGCCAGTGGCCGTTCCTCTCCTTGGGCTATCCCAAATCCCGCGACTATAAAACTTTTTACCCCACCGACGTCATGGAAACCGGCTGGGACATTCTCTTTTTTTGGGTGGCCCGAATGATTATGCTCGGCCTTTATCGCACCGGGAAAATTCCTTTCAAGGTAGTTTATCTTCACGGCCTGGTCAGGGATAAAGACCGCCAAAAAATGTCTAAATCTAAAGGCAATGTAATTGATCCTCTCGGAGTGGCTGACATTTACGGCACCGATGCGGTTCGGATGGCTTTGACTATCGGCAGTCTACCCGGCAACGATCCGATTATCTCCGAGGATAAAATCCGGGGCTATCGGAACTTCACCACTAAAATATGGAATGCCTCCCGGTTCGTAGTTACGGGCTACGACGCTAAACTAAAAGTGCGCCCCCGATACAGCCCGAACGATAGACGCCATCAGAAGCAACTAGCCGAAATCAAAAAAAGAGTCACAAAAGATATTGAGAATTTCCGCTTTCACCACGCAGCCGAAACTATTTACCATTATTTCTGGCACACTTTTGCCGATAAAATCATTGAAGAATCGAAATCGCGGCTCGGCGGGGAAAACGAAGCGGATAAGGCCGCGGCTCAAGAAACACTGCTTAAACTTCTTAAAGAATCTTTAAAAATGCTCCACCCGTTTATGCCATTTGTCACTGAAGAAATCTGGCAAAGACTCCCCCGCTCCGCTAAAGCTCCGCGGGGCAAGCCCAGTCTATTAATGGTTGAGAAATGGTAATCAGCCTGCCATTAGTCCTCGGTATCGTTCCTGCCCTTTTCTGGTTGGTCTTTTTTCTCCAAGAAGACTGGCGTCAGCCCGAACCAAAAAGGTTGATTTTTTTACTTTTTATCGCCGGCGGAGTGGCAGCTGTTTTAGCTATCCTACCCGAGCTTTTTATCGATAAAAACTTCCCCCTAGCTCCCGGTGTGCCGCCTGAACTCTCGCCGCTTCTTTTGCCCTTCGCCCTAATCGAGGAGCTCGCCAAGTTTGGAATAGTTTATTTGATTGTCAGGCCGAATAAATACTTTGACGAACGGGTTGATGCGATGATTTATATGATAACGGCTGCCCTTGGTTTTGCTGCGCTTGAAAACGTACTCAATCTTTTCGGCAACGAGGCCATTGTCGAAGTGGCTCTACTCCGGGGGATTGGCGCGACTCTGCTCCACGCCCTGGCCGCAGCCATCCTGGGCTTTTATTGGGCTAAAGGCAGAATTATGACCGGCATCATTGGTGCCACTCTGCTCCACGGCGCTTTTAATTATCTGATTTTGAAAGTGGATAGCACAATTTTGTATCCATCAGTTCTCCTTTTCCTGGCTGCTATTTTTGTATTCCAAGATTTTGAAATTTTAAAGGATGAGGATTACGTAGCCTCAAGAAGAATCTTACCAAAAAGCAAAGCGGCTCCTGCCTCGAAGTAGATACCCCTACTCCAAGCGGAGCCGCTTTAGGCGTTACTGGGCACATCATCCCTCCTGCACCCCCTCGAACAAAGAGGCGACCTCCTTGGTCAGCTGAAGCAGCGCTCTTTCGTCGAAGCCCTTCGAGACGAGCTCGTCCGATGAATCGAGCCACCGCTGCCACGTCGCCTCCTTGGCCTGCCGGTTTCCGTAACCGGCCCGAGCCAGCCGGAATCGAACGAGGCGCGAGAAGTTATCGGCCAGAAGCTCGATCACCTGGTCGGCGGGGACCGCGAGAGAACCGATCCGGATGTCGACGAGCCACTCCCGAAAGGCGCGGAAGGCAGCTTCGATCCGCGTGGCCTGTTGCTTCCGAGCCCGCTTGTAGAGCTTCGACTTCTTCAGCAGCTCGAGG
This sequence comes from Candidatus Colwelliibacteriota bacterium, assembly GCA_016176505.1. Lineage (GTDB taxonomy): Bacteria > Patescibacteriota > Minisyncoccia > UBA6257 > Colwellbacteraceae > JACOXB01. The sequence continues at coordinate 30,529 of JACOXB010000007.1, forward strand.
GCCTTGGTACCGACCTCGACCGGATCGAGTCGAGTTGGCTCGACGGAATCGTTCCCGGGATTCCCAAGCGCGAGAGCCATCTTTTTTCACCTCCTTCCTCTCAATCGTGCCCGTGTATTTCAAGGTGCGGGCAAGGGACAGCTGCCCTATTTTGGCGGTAAAGAGCTGGGCGAGTCAAGGTAGGCCTCTCCTCTTCAAATTAGTTCTTGTATAATAGAAAGGATGTTTAAACGCGATAAGGGAAGGGCGCCGATGGTTAGGCCAGCCGAAGAATTTGCTGCTAAGGAGGTCGAGGGCCAACTGGCTATTGATGTTTATCAAACACCGGATGAAATTGTGGTTGAATCAACCATCGCCGGCGTGGAACCGGGTGATTTAGATATTGATGTCACGAGCGAATCAGTAACGATTAAGGGTGAGAGACGGAAAGAAATGAAGGTCACTGATGATGATTATTTTTACCAAGAATGTTTTTGGGGGCGCTTTTCAAGACAAGTAATTCTGCCCCAGGAAGTTGATCCGGACAAAGCTAATTCTGTAATTAAAGATGGGGTTTTAACTATTCATTTACCGAAAATCCACCGCGACCGCGCGAGAAAAATCAGCGTCAAGAAAGAGTAGGGCGCCCGCCAACTTATTGCCTATCGGGACCAGAATAATCCGGCTCCAGCGGCCGGATTTTCTTCCCCCTCGGCCTGCTCGCTCCGACTTAAGTCGGAGACCAAGCCGAGCTAGGCCTGCGGGATGTCCCGTACGGCAACAAGTTACCGGGCTTCCGAGATTAGTGGGCGATAAAGCCGGTCTCGCTTCGACCTGCCTGCCGGCAGGCAGGGATATTCTCCGTGAAGATAGATTCTCGCGTTTAGATAAATTATCACCGTTTTCTGCGATCGCTTAAAATGGTGACTAAATATATTTTGCTCAGTAGCATGCTACTGAGCAGCGCTATGCTATAGCATAGCGCTGTGACATGTCACAGCAGGTTAACGAGTCCCGTCCTCGTTAAATTAGCTCGATAGCCGCTTGGTTCGGGCTAACAAGCTAAGAGCTAATAAGCTATCAGGTTTTATTTTGTGCCCGGGGTGGGGATCGAACCCACACGAGGTTGCCCTCACAGGATTTTAAGTCCTGACTGTCTACCTATTCCAGCACCCGGGCGTTATGGGGTTTTGAGGCGTCGGTGGGAATCGAACCCACGTATAAGAGATTTGCAGTCTCCTGGCTTACCACTTGCCTACGACGCCGGATTTCTGGGCAGGGCAGATCTCCCTAGATAATCTACAGCTATTCTTTCTCTTCCTCAAGTAATAATTTTTCGATGCGGGCGGCTTTTTCCGGGCCCTCATCCAGTTCAAACTCAAGTCGAGGCACAGGCCTAAATTTTAATCGTTCGCGTAAAAGTTTTTCCGCTTCCCAATGGGAACGACCTAATTTTTCTAAAGTTTCGGCGGCTGCTTCTTTAGGGATCACGCTCACGCCAACTTTAGCCTCAGAAAGGTCGGGCGCTACCTTAACATCAGTAAGGGTGACTAAGCTTCCTGTAGGATGCTCCAAATTCCGCTCCACGATTTCGCCCAACTCTTTTTGAATCAGGCTCTCAATTTTCAATAAACGACGTGACTCCATTAACTTTTAATAAAATCGCCGACAGCGATTTCGACACTCGTTGAGATTATTAGGCCGCACTCGTTGCCTTCGCCCACTTCTTTGACGTCAACTTTATTCAACTGAAGGTTTGTAATCCTACCTCGGCCAAGCACTTCTTCGCCCCGTTCAATTTGAACATTATTTCCCACTCTAAGCACTCCTTCAACCACTCTGCCGCCAATTGTTTGCTTAGTCTTCCCCTTACTAAAAATAGCAAGCACTTCAAGTTTCCCGCCCGTAACTGCTTCGCCGCCAGCCTTAAGTAAATCCTCTACTTCTTCAAGCAGTTTATAAATAATGTCCGAGGTTAAGATTTTCACTTTTTGAGAGTCAGCTAAATTCCTAGCCGCCTGATTGGCTAAAGTTTTAAAACCGATAATGAAGCTTTCGGTGGCTTTAGCAAATTTAACATCGCTGTCAGTAATTTCGCCAACCGAAGCCGCGAGGACTTGAAGCTTCTCGGCTAAAAGCTGATCAAGGGCTTCGAGCGAACCGGCTGTGTCAGCTTTAAGAATGGCTTTAGGCAATCCGGCTTCGCCTACCATAGCTTCGGCGGCCGGAGCGACGGCGGGTAGCTCGCCCTCGACTTTTTCGAGTACAGCCACATCAACCTTACCAGCCCAGAATTCTTCGCCTGATTTAGGCAAATCCTCAAAACCAATCACGGTAAGAGGCGCTGAGGGATAAGCCTTTTTAAGTCTTTTACCGAGAAAGTCCTCAAGGATTTTTACTTTACCCGGACTTGAAGGAGTCACGATCTCGTCTCCCTCCCGAAGACAGCCGTCTTTTAAAACTAAGTGGGCCACGATTCCCCGACGACTCTCTTTTTTGGTTTCGATAACAAAGCCGTTAGCCTTCGCCTCGGGGTCATACTTTAAATCCGCCACCTCTCCAGCAAGGACTAAGAGATCCAGGAGTTCGTCCACGCCTTCTCCGGTTGTGCCGGAAACGCCATGCCAGCTGACCTGGCCTCCCATGCCTTCGAGAAATACTTCGGCGGCCGTAAGTTCATTCTTAACTTTATTAATATCAGCCGTCGATTTATCGATTTTCGTAATCGCAACCACAAATGGGGTTTTGGTTTCTCGTAAAATCGTAATAGCTTCGGTTGTCTGGGGTTTAACCCCTTCGTCAGCCGCAACCACAAGCACAGCTAAGTCGGCCGCAGTTGCGCCCCTGACCCTCATGGTTGAAAAAGCTTCGTGTCCCGGCGTATCAATAAAAGTGATTTTATGTACTTGCCCTGAGTCTGTCGAGGGGTGCTCGACTTCGTAAGCGCCGATTGACTGGGTAATACCGCCGGCCTCGCGACTGACTAAATTGGTCTTTCTAATGTAATCAAGCAAGGTGGTTTTACCATGATCAACATGGCCGACTACAGCTACAATCGGGGGTCTAGGGAGTAGTTTTTTCTCGTTTTCGTCAGCCATTGCTTTTTAAAACTAGCACCTCGACTTATTTTTGGCTAGAATACGGCTTAGAAACAACCCGGAGGAGTCGCATAGCGGTATTGCAACGGATTGCTAATCCGTGGGGAGTAATCCCCTCGTGGGTTCGAATCCCACCTCCTCCGCTAATACAAATTAAGCATGCCTGTGTGGTATGCTGAATTTGTATTTGGTTGGATTCGAACGAGGGGTGGGTCGGAGGGGAAACCACCGGGTCCCCTCCGTCGAGGAAAACAGGGAGCCTGCCGTGCCAGGCTCCCGCCAGAAACCGAGGGTGTCTGGGGAGCGAGTGAATACGAGCGACGTTCAATCCCACCTCCTCCACCCGAAATACTTTTTATCGGAAGACCCGAGTGCCTAGGTATAGGGTACGACCTCAAGCCACCAAACCCCTTAACAGGAAGTGCATCCCTATTCAACTGCCTTGGCTTGGTTGAAAACCGACTTAAAGTGCTGATGAACCAAACCATATGCCACACCTAAATGAAGAGGCATAACAAGTGCTGGTTTGGTGCCTAAGTCCTGTAGAGAGTGATCGATTACCCAGCCTTTCTTTGCTGTGAATAAATATCTACCATGGAGTACGGCTCCGGGAGATTGACGAAGCTCGACCAAACCACCCTTTTCCTTTCTGAACTTTTTATAGGCCCGAAGAAATTGGTCTTCTTTACCGCTGCGTCCTAAACGAGAAGTCAGTATTTGGATAGGAACGCTGACTTCAGCTAAGGCGTCGAGGGTTTCCTCAGAAACATAGGGGTCAATTACCAGCAAGAACTCATCTGCGCTGTGTTGTAGAAAAACCTTAAGCTGACGCTGCGTGGACCATGGTGTACCAGGACTAACAAAGCTGGGGCTATCGTGAGACAAGGAAGGCTTTAATAACAGTTGTCCATTCCTTTTCAAATGGAAACGACGAACTCCGCCAATGGTTCTATATTCTACTGGCGCGCGCAAGCGGGAAAGAACACGGTAAATTGTTGGGGCATTTAGTTCTTCGCCTTGCTCACGCGCAACACGCGCAATTGTCGAAGCAGTAACCCAACCCTTACTTCCTCCAGCTGAACTCAATGCGTTTAAAACCGTAAGCTCGCTCGCTTTAAGATTGTTCAGCGGCTTGGAGGTCATAGAGAACAAAATCTTCGCCGGTGCGCGACAGCCTGAAGTAACCTGGATCATCTTTCACAGACTCCAGGCGGAGGTACTTTTTTGACGAAAGATCTCGCATGGACTGACTGATTTGCCTGGGGGGACGAAGATTAGCACGCCTGTAGAGCTCAACGACATCGCGCTCATTTGCCTTTTCCTTACTTTCGTGTTCCTTCGCCCAATAAAGCAAAGAGGGGATTTCAGCTACCGCTCCTTTTGGATTAAGCTTTGCCACAAAATCACGAAGGTTTTTACCAGTACTGGCGGAGTGAGATTTTCCAGTTTTTTGAGTATCGCCGTGTCCCCGTGGTTCTTTTCCAGGCTCGTTTGAATCCTGTAGAAGATGTGCGAGCGCAGTCTGTTGTAAGTGGTCAGGAATCTTAAGCTCCTTGAGCGACTCCATCGCCTCTCTAAGCTGCTTATATTGTGGTGAATCTTTTATGGACATGGGGCCATTATAGACCTCTGTGGAAATTTGTCAAGAAATTCTTAAGAAGCTCCACTTCGGGCCGTTTTTGAGGGTTCTGTGGTAGCGACCCGAGTACCTCAGTGAGTGCAGCTCAGATGCCCTAAAACATCCTTGTGGAGCCTAGCAACTGGGTGCTAATCCCGAAGCGGCCCGCCAGTTAGGAAACGAAGTTATTGGCTCGCAAAATAAAACAGGTCAGCCTATACTTGAAAATAATGAAGTCAATTGCTATTTGCGGCAGTAGCCGATTCAAGCCAGAAATAAAAGAGTGGACTCAAAGACTGGAAGATTTGGGAGTGACTGTTTACCCACCCTATTTGGTTGGTAACCCAGACCAGGATGGGTGGAAGAATTTGAATGAAGAGCAGAAGAAATTCGTTGCCTTAGGCCTAACTCATGACCATTTTTATAAAATCCAGATGGCGGATGTTGTCTTTATCTACAATAAAGATGGCTACGCCGGGAATAGCACAACCCTCGAGATTGGTTATTCAGTGGCGATGGGTAAACCAATTTATGCCCTAACCGAAGACGGGGAAATATGCCGCCACGTGCTCTTTCGAGAATTCATTTCTTCGCCCGAAGAGCTAGTAAAAAGACTTCAATAAATTAAATATGGCCGACTTGAGACGACTCAATATTGTAGATGAGTCTGGGAAAATTATCAGTGAGGATACGAGAGAGAATATCCATAATAAGGGCCTGCTTCATAGGGAAATCCACGTTTGGTTTTATACCCCAAGGGATGAAATTATTTTTCAACACCGCGCAAAAGATAAAGACACGTATCCTGATTTATTAGATGCAACGGTCGGCGGCCATGTCGAAATAGGCTCGGATTACGAAGAGAGCGCCTTAAAAGAGATGGAAGAAGAAACCGGGATAAAGGCGGACCGAAATGACCTCCATTTTATCGAGACTGTAAGAAATAAGGCCTACGATCCGGTAACGAATAAAACCAATAACGTGATTAGGGCAATATACGCGTATCTTTATGACGGGAGAACTGAAGATTTGAAAGTTGAACAGGGCAAGGCAATCGGGTTCGAAGCTTGGCCCCTAAGAGAAATCTTTAATATCCCCGAGGATGAGAGGAAACGATTCGTCCCAATAATACTTGAAGAAAATCATCTGGAACTATTTCGTAAAATCCAACGCCTTCTGGGAAAAGAATCTCTATAAAAGAGCTATAATAACAGATAGCATCTTATGGAGGTCCAGAATGTAGAGCTTCATCGGGTGGTGGCAACAGCCATCATTCATAAAGGCGGAAAATACCTAATTACCAAGCGCTCGCCTGAGAAAAAAGTCTGGCCTGGCAAATGGACTGTGCCTGGCGGGGGGTTAGAGGTTAATGATTATATTAATACGCCGACGACAGTGCCGACTGAAAAAATCTGGTATTACGCCCTGGAAAATACCCTTCGCCGAGAAGTTGAAGAAGAAGCTGGCGTTCAAATAGGGAAAATTGATTATCTCTTGGACCTTTGTTTTATTAGACCCGATAACGTTCCGGTAATTACTCTAAGTTTTTATGCCCCGTGGAAATCAGGCGAAGTTAAACTAAACTCGGAAAGCGTTGATCATGCCTGGATCACCGTTCGAGAAATCAAAAATTATGAATTTATTGAGGGAATAAGCCGAGAAATCGAGATGGTTGATGAGCTTTTAAAAGGCGCGGATCCAGAAACAGTCAAATTTTATGGCTAGTAATCCGCCAGGAATTTCTCCTGAAGAATATTTTAAAACGCCGGTTCGAACCCTAATTAAACAACGGGCGCCTTGGCTAGTTTTAGGACTTACTGGCGGCATTTTTGCGGCGCAAATAATCGGTTTTTTCGAACAAACTCTTGAAACTCAGCTTATTCTTGCGGCTTTTATTCCTTTAATCACTTATATGGCGGATGCTATCGCAGCTGAAACCGAAATTATTTTTGTAAGAAGTATCGCCCTGAGCCCTAGAATCAATGCGAAAAAATTTCTTTCCAAAGAACTGAAAATCGGTTTCGGCGTGGCCTTAATTTCCAGCACTCTTATCGCCATTTATTCTTTTATTCGCTATCAAACTCCTTATCTCGGGTTGGTGCTCGGGATTTCAATTTCCGCTGCCACTTTAATTGCGATTACGATCGGTACGATTGTGCCGTGGTTGTTTTATAAATTTAGAAGGGATCCGGCGCTTGCAACCGGCCCCCTCACCACTATTCTGCAAGATGTCATAAGCGTTACTATTTATTTTTTGGTTGCTTCTTGGTTACTCTAGAACGCGGGGATTGTTCCCGATTTACCCAAGAGTGAAGTTTAGTTAAACTAAACAGTTGGATAGAACGGTCCGACTTGAGTCGGACAAGTCGCAGGCTTGCCCCCACCCCTATTTGCCCCTGTAGTTCAACGGATAGAACACGGGATTGCGGATCCCGTAATAGAGGTTCGATTCCTCTCAGGGGTACGGATAAGCGAGCGTAGCACAGTGGTAGTGCGCCTGCCTTCCAAGCAGGTTACGCGGGTTCGATTCCCGTCGCTCGCTCCGGGATAAAGATGGCGATAGTAACTAAACTGAGCTGAAATTCGTTTTAAATGTTGGAGGACGAACAAGAACTAGTTAAAAGGGCAAAAGGTGGGGAGGCCGAGGCTTTTGGCTTACTGTATGACTACTATTTGCCTAAAATCTATCGCTTCGTCCTACTAAAGGTAAGCCATCGTGAGGAAGCCGAAGACCTCACCCACCAAACTTTTTTAAAAGCCTGGCAGAACATTGACCAATACGATTTCCGCGGCCATTCTTTTGGCAGCTGGCTCTACCGAATCGCTAGAAACGCGGTGATTGACTACCACCGAAAAGGCAGGATCTCACCAGCGTTCAGCCTTGATGATTTTGAGCTCGAGCTCCCGGGCCAGGAAAGATCGCCCGAAGAACTCCTCGAATCAAGACTCGAGACCGAAACTATCCTCGAGGCGATTCGCGAGCTTAAAGAGATCGAACAGGAAGTGCTCTTGATGCGCTTTGTTGAAGAGCTGAATACTAAAGAAGTGGCGGAAATTGTTAAGAAAACCGAAGGCGCGGTAAAGCTAATTCAGCACCGGGCCCTCAAGAGTCTAGCTAAACTTTTAGACGAGAAAAACAATGGAGGAAACAAAACTAATTAAAAAGCTGAAAATCCTTAAGTCAATCGAGCCAGATTCTGGCTACGCTCGGCTTTCGCGCGCCTTAATCCTCAACCAAAAAGAAAGAACTCTGTTCATTCCTGCTTGGGGGCGGAAGGCTTTTTCGCGCAGTTTGAATTCAGTTTTTTCAGTAGCTCTGGCGACTGTCTTTTTCATGGTCCTTGCTCTGGGGGGCCTGGTTGGTGCTTTTAAAAATCTTTTATTCCCGTCTCTGCCGGGTATTGATAACCAAAGCCTAGTTACGGAGGCAGATGCGGTTACCCAGAACATTGATACCCGACTAGGGGAAATTCAATACTTCAGCGGCGAGGAAGTGGCTATGAAGCCAGCCGAGGAGCCAAAGACCAAACCATCTCCAGCCGAACCGGGGACCGTAAAACCGGTGAGCGACGAGGAAGAGGTCGACGCCCTGCTTGATAAAGTAATAAGTTATTAATGAAAGACTTAAGAAAAAACTCGTTTATCTCAACTCTCGCCGCTATTATTTTTCTCGGCTCTTTGCCGGTTGTAGCTACCGCCGAAATCACAACTCCAGAGGTTGCGCCCGAGGCCGCGGCCGAGATGACCGAGGAAGCGGCCAAAGTACTCCAGGCCAAGGATGATATGACTAAAGCCCTGAATATAGCCGCTGAAAGGGTGGATGCCCGGAAGAGCGAACTTGAGAAGCTTAGTTTCCCTGAAGCTAGCCGTGAAGCTGAACTGAAAGCCTCTTTACTCCAGGAACTAGATGGCTATAAAGCTTATTATCTTCGGAAGCGAGAAGCGCTCGCGAGTCTCACTAGCCTTGAAGAAATAAAAGCCCTGGCGCAGGAGATTAAGACTTACCGCGAAGAAATCTACGCTCCGGAAGGGCAAAGAATAGTCGCCTTTATTTCTCTCTACGCCAACGAGTCTGACCTTGGAGTGACCAAAGAAAGATTCGAAAAAATTAAGACTGACCTTGATAACTTAAAAGGGCTTGGGCTTATTGATGAAACTGTTACGCTCGATGAGGTTAGCTTGATCGATGGCCTACTCCAGGAATCAGCCAATTCCCAAAATGAGGCGAGAGAATTAATTCTTGGCGGATCGAGCAATGATTCGGCTCGTGCCAACGGCCTAATTCAAGAAACAATGGCAAGAATCAAAACTACTTACGATCTCTATCTCAGCTTAAGCGGGACGGTAAACAGCAAATTAGGAATCGGGAAATAGGAATTAGAGAAGACCTCCATTTGGAGGTCTTCTCTAATTCCTAGCTAATTCCTAGTTCCTGACTAGGCGACAGCTTCTTTCAAAGCTTTGCCAGCGCTGAATTTAGGAACGGTTTTGGCCGCAATTTGAACCTTTTCGCCAGTTCTCGGGTTGATTCCGGTTCGGGCTGCTCTTCGGGTAACCTTGAAGGTTCCGAAACCACTAACAGCCACTTCTTCGCCGCGGCTCAAGGATTTGGTGATCGAATCGAAGACTGCCTCCACCGCTGATTCGGCCTGACGCTTGGTGTCAAGCGACGCGGCTGACATTACTGCTTCGACGAGTTCCGCTTTCTTCATAAATTGGGAATTACAACTTTTTCTTTCCGACCTTTTTTAAGGTTTCTTATGCCTGGAATTATAGCAAAATAGCCCCTTTTTGGCTACCGGGCGTACTCGACCGCCCTCATTTCTCGAATAACGTTCACTTTGATCTCGCCCGGGAACTTAAGTTCGGATTCGATGCGCGAGGCAATGTCTTTGGCAAGCTGAAGTGCTCGAAAATCATCAATTTGCTCCGGCACGACAAAAACTCGAAGCTCCCGACCAGCCGAGACAGCATAAGCCTGTTTTACGCCTGGGAAACCGGAGGCAATTTTCTCAAGGTCTTCCAGTCTCTTTACGTAACTCTCGAGGGTGCCGCGTCTCGCGCCAGGCCGAGCGGCTGAAAGGGCGTCGGCGGCCGCTACAATATAAGACTCTGACGTGGAGAAAGGATACTCTTCATGATGCGATTCCATCGCGCGAATTACTGCCTCATCAATACCGTATTTTTTAAGAATCTTCCGCCCAAGCTCAACGTGGGTCCCTGGCACTTCGTGGTCAATGGCTTTACCGATGTCGTGAAGAAGCGCACCGCGCTTTGCTACTTCAATATCAGCCCCCAGTTCGGCGGCAATCATACTAGCGATGTGTGCCATCTCAACCGAGTGAGTTAAAACACTTTGGCCAAAACTAGTTCTAAAACTTAGCCGTCCGAGCAATTGGATAATTTCCTTAGGTAAATCGTAGATGCCAACTTCATAAGCTGCTTCTTCGCCCAATTCGTAGATCCGGGTTTCAATTTCGCTTTTAGCCTCCTCGACTTTCTCTTCAATTTTGGCTGGCTGGATTCGGCCGTCCTTAATCAATTTCTGAAGAGCCAGTTTAGCAATCTCTCGCCGCATCGGATCAAAAGAAGAAATGACAATTGTTTCCGGCGTTTCATCAATTACGAGTTCGACCCCGGTCAACCGCTCGATGGTTCTGATATTGCGGCCCTCCCTCCCAATAATCTTTCCTTTCAAGTCTTCTGAAGGAAGGCTGAAAGCCGTAGTGGTAAGCTCCGAAACATGAGAACGGGCATAGCGCTGGATTGCAGTCGTAATAATCTCCAAGGTTTTCTTCTCGACTTCAGCGCTTCGCTCCCTAACCAAACCCCCCAGAGCTTTGGCTAGCTCTTCCTGATAACTCTCTTTAATTTCGTTCATTAACCGCTCTTTGGCCTCGGCTGGGGTGAGAGCCGCCACCTCAGAAAGCTTGTTTTTAACCTCTTCCTTGCTTTTCGCCAGTTCTTCAAGCGAAGTTTCAAGCTTAGCTCTTTCAGTTCCGAGTCCCTCTTTTTCCGTATTTAATCTGGATTCTTTCTCGCCAAGCTCTTCCTCGCGCTTAAAAAGCCTCTCTTCGAGCCGCTCTAAACTGCTCTTCCGCTCTTTTTCTTCCTGCTTTACCTCTTCAAGTAAAGCAACGGCCTTGTTTTTAGCCTCTAAGACTAGCTCTTTAGCCTCATTTCTGGCTTTTTCAAGCTCGGCTTTAAGCTTATTTTCAAGCGATTGGCCGCGTTTCGAAGCGAATAAGAATCTTGCAAAGTAACCGACAATAAGTCCTAGAGCCAAAAATCCGGCTCCGATAAGAGTCGCATTGGTCATAGTAGTTGGTAAAAGTTATTTTCATTGACGTTTGATCAAATCTTACTCCCGCAAGTTTTTCCTGTCAAAGATTCTAGATGGGGAGCGCCACAATCAATATCGCTACTAAGAAGAAAATGGTGATATTCCTTAGGATGAGCTCCCTCCCGAGAGTGCCCTTAAGGTAGTGGGTCAGGGTATCATGGAGTAAAAAGGCCGAAAGGGTTATAAGCCCCGCCCCCAAAATTGGGCTTACCGGCACAAAAGTCAAAAGCCAACCGGCCTCGACTAAGATAAGGGCGATAATGGCAGCGGCAAGCACCAGGCGGGGTAAAAAATCGCTAAGAGCATCGATGCCGAGATAAAATTCCCGAAGAAGAAAAAAGAGGGCGATAAAAAGAAGAACTTGAGGCAGAGAACCGGCGAAGTAAAGAGCGGTCATAGCGAAAACCAAAGACGAATGGACAAGTTCATAACCGCCTTTTCGTTTTAGGAGCACTAAGTTCTTAACGCCGAGGGTGGTGAAGAAAAGCGCTCCCCACATGAGAGTCAGATAAACCTCGAGACTGACGCTAGCAAGGGGAGGAATTAAAAAAACAAGAAAAAATAAAGTCAAGGCGGAAACCGAAAAACGTCCGGCGTTAAAAATTGGCCGAAAATAAAAAATGGTGAAAAGAGCGGTAAACGAAATTACGGCAAGAAAGCTGAAACTCGAACTTCGAGCCCAGAAAAAAGCGAGGGCGACTAGTGCCGCCCTAAACGCTAACTTTAAGTTCTGATTTATCAAAACTGATTCGGACTTTACTGCCATCTTTAATTTCACCCTCGATTATCCGCGAGGCTAAATTATCAAGAATAGCGCGCTGGATTAGTCGTTTAATTGGACGCGCTCCGTATTCCGGATCAAAACCGTTCTCAATCACGTATTTTCTAACAGAGTCGTCAATAGCGACGGTTATTCCCCGCTCTTTCAGCCTTTTGGTCAAATCATTTAACTGAATATCAACGATTTTCGCCATCGCCTTCTGGTGCAAAGAGTTAAAGATAACAATCTCGTCAACACGGTTTAAGAATTCGGGTCGGAAATAATCTCGTAGGGCCTCTTTGATTCTCGCTCGATAATCTTCCTCCTTCTCTTTGGCCTCGGCTTCGGATGAGGCAGTAAAACCCAAACGCGACATCTGGCGAGTAAATTCACTGCCGACATTAGAAGTCATAATAATGATGGTGTTCTTGAAGTTGACTAACCTCCCCTTGCCATCAGTCAAGCGGCCGTTATCTAAAATCTGAAGCAGGATATTAAAAACTTCTGGATGGGCTTTTTCAATCTCGTCAAAAAGAATCAAGCTGTAGGGCCGGTGACGGACGATCTCGGTCAACTGCCCGCCTTCTTCAAAGCCAACGTAACCCGGCGGCGAACCAATTAGCCTTGAGGTAGCGTGCCGTTCCATATATTCAGACATATCAATTCGGATAAGCGCTCGTTCGTCATTAAACATAAATTCAGCCAAGGTCCGAGCTAGTTCGGTTTTACCAACGCCGGTCGGGCCGAGAAACATAAATGAGCCAAGCGGCCGGTCAATCGGCGCGAGCCCGGCCCGAGCCCGCCGAAGAGCGCTTGAAACTGCGCGAATTGCCTCGTCCTGACCGACAACGCGCTTTTTCAAGACATCCTCAATCCGGCCAAGTTTTTTAGCTTCGGACTCCAAGATGTTCTCCGTGGGAATGCCGGTCCAGCGCGAAATCACCCGAGCAATATCTTCGGGGTCAACCTCATCTTTTAGAAAGTGCTGTCTTGTGGCCGCGCCTCTTCCAAAATATTTTCGCTCAAAGGCTTTAAATTCTTTTTCCGCGGCTGGCAATTCACCGTAAAGAATCTCGGCCATCCGCTCAAGATCGCCTTCGCGTTCAGCCACCTCCCTCTCGCGCCTCAATTCGTCAATCTTTTCTCGAAGGGCGTTGAATTTTTCAAAAAGCCTTCTTTCGCCCTCCCAACTTACAGAAAGCTCTTCGTCCCGTTTCTTTAAGGTCTTTAACTTGTTTTCAATTGTTTTCAAACGCTCATTCGAAGCCTTGGTTTTATGATTGGCTAAAGCGGCTTTTTCAACCTCAAGATTCCTAATTTCTCGACGTAGTTTGTCAATCTCAACCGGCAAACTTTCGCTCTCGAGTTTTCTCGCGGCGGCGGCCTCATCAATTACATCAACAGCCTTATCCGGCAAAAACCGATCAGAAATATAACGGGCGGAAAGTTGAACAGCGGCGGCGAGCGCCTCATCGCTGATCCGAAGACCATGATGAAGTTCATATTTTTCCTTAAGGCCTCGCAAAATAGCAATACTTGATTCAATGCCCGGTTCTTCGACATAAACCGGTTGGAATCGACGCTCAAGAGCCGCATCTTTTTCAAAGTAGCGCTGGAATTCTTTCAGCGTGGTCGCCCCAACGGCGTGAAGTTCCCCTCGAGCCAGGGCCGGCTTTAGAAGATTCGAGGCATCAACCGCGCCTTCAGCTGCCCCCGCGCCGACAATCATGTGGATTTCATCAATAAAAAGAATTAATCGGCCGGCCGAGTTTTGAATTTCTTTAATAAAGGCTTTTAGACGATCCTCAAATTCGCCGCGAAACTTAGTCCCGGCGATTAACGCCCCCAAATCAAGCATCACAATTTCTTTATCCTTTAAGGTGTCGGGCACCTCACCTTTAACAATCCGCTCGGCCAAACCCTCAACAATCGCTGTCTTACCTACCCCGGGTTCGCCAATTAAAATCGGATTATTTTTGGTTCGGCGGGACAAAATCTCAATAATTCGACGGAGCTCTTCTTCCCGGCCCACTACTGGGTCAAGCTTGCCGCTCCTTGCTTCGTCAGTCACGTTAATAGCGTATTTCTCGAGCGCCTGGAATTTGCTCTCGGGCGATTCGTCTGTAACCCGCATGTTCCCTCGGAGTTTAGCCAAATTCCGCAAGACCGATTCCCGTCTTAGGCCGAATTTTTCAAGCACGGTTTTAGCGCCCGACTCAACCGCCAAAACCCCCAAAAGCAGGTGCTCGCAGGAAACAAATTCATCTTTGTTGGCCACCGCGGCTCGGGCGGCACGATCTATCACTCGCATCACTTCGGCGGAAAGATAAAGTTGACCGATTGAAGTGGCCGAATATACCTTAGGCAGTTTTTTAAGCTCGGCATCAACCGCCTGATTTAAGGCCTCGAGATTGACTCGGGACTCGGCAATCGCCGGCCGGATTAAAGAACCGGAGTCGGCAAGGAGCGAGGAAAGCAAATGAAGCGCTTTGAACTCGCCGTGATTTTCCGCCGCGGCTAAGTCCTGGGCTCGCTGAAGCGCTTCTTGGGCCTTGATTGTGAAACGATTAAACTGCTCCATTTATTCCAGTTTTATCTTAATCCTCGAAATCACGGTGTCAATTTCTTCTTTGGTAGTCGGCCTACCTAAGGTGAACCGAATGCTTGATTTGGCTCGGTCTGGTTCAAGCCCTAGGGCTTCTATTACATAAGACGGCCGAAGTGCCTTAACCGAACAAGCCGAACCAATTGAAACGGCAATACCGGCCTCGTCAAGTTTGATAAGGAGCGTTTCATCATCTTGGCCCGGAAAATAAATACTCAGATTATTGGGTAATCTTTGTTCCCCTGAGCCGTTCATCTCGATCTCAGGCTTCATCTTTTTTAACTCGCTCCAGAGATAATCTCGGAGTTCTCTAATTCTTTTGGCTTCCGAATCTCTATTTCGAGCAATCAGTTCGACTGCTCGAGCCATGCCGGCAATTGCCGGAACATTTTCAGTGCCGGAGCGAAAGCCTGATTCTTGTAAACCTCCGGTAATAAATGGCGAGACTAGCGCCTGCGCTCCTTCTCGTAGGAAAAGGCTGGCTGCGCCTTTTGGGCCATAAATCTTCTGGGCTGAAATAGCCAGAGCATCAACGTCTAAGTCGTTGACGTCGAGTTTTATAAACTGAAAAGCCTGAACCGCGTCAGTATGAAATAAGGGGTAAATTCTATCGCCCCTATACCCCTTAACAATCTCCCCGATTTCGGCAATCGGCTGGATCGTGCCGATCTCATTCGAAGCATAAATCACTGAGACCAAAATTGTTTGATCATCTAGGCTGGCTTTCAACTTTTCTAAATCAATAATGCCTTCGGGGCTGACCGGCAGAATTGTTACCCGCGCCGCGCCCCGTTGCTCAATATCGCGAACTGTTTCAAGAACAGATTCATGCTCAATCGCCGTTGTAATAATATGAGGGAGAATGTCTTTTCCCGGAGCACTACCGTTCTCTTTAAAATAGTTCCACCAAAATCCTCTAATCGTCCCGCGCAACGCCAAATTGTTTGCTTCAGTCGCCGAGGCCGTAAAAATAATTTCATTAAACTTCGTGCCTAACTCTCGGCTAATTACTTCCCGCGAATGATCCAGGGCCGCTTGAGCTTTTTGACCAAAAGAATGGATCGAACCAGCGTTACCAAACTCATCGCTGAAGTATGGCTGCATCGCCCCCAATACTTCAGGCGCGACCGGCGTGGAGGCGGCATAATCTAAATAAATGCGAGATTTATCTCTAAGCATAGTGAACAATTATGAATTTAAGCGTTTGGAGACCAAGCCCTTAAGCGTATCTGTCTGCCACCGATGAGGCGGCGTAACTTTCGGGCTTGGTTTTTGCTTCAAAATCATGGGCTCGGATAATACCAACGAGCTCCTGAATCATCTTGCGCGATTCGCCGTTTTCGCCCACATCAACGTGAATTTCAAAATCAAATGGCGGCGCCTCAAGCTCGCGTAAATGATTTAAAACAATTTTGGCTGTATCCAAAGAAACAATTACTTCTTTCAAAATCCGATCTCGGAGAGTGTAAAAGTTTTTTAGCTCTACCCGGCGCCAGAAATAGCGACCGCCGTTACCAACCCGGTGAACCACAATGGCCGTTACAAAATCAGCCTCGGTCTTGTTGTAAAGTTCGGAATCAGTGCCGATCGTTACTTTATAACTCCGCTCCGGATCAGCTTTCATAAAGCGAATCAGCTCCTGGGCCACCTGCTCCGGCGACATCTTAAGCCCAAAAGAGCTATTAAATAATGGTTGCTCCATACTTCTCGCATCATAAACGGAAAAGGCCCACGGTTCAATGGCCCTTCCGGGCCCCGTGGGCCATGTGTTGTCTGATCCGGGGTAGCCGGCGTCAGAACAGTAGTTCGACTCGGCGACTGCTCGCATCGACGAGCCGGGTACCTGGCAGCGCCAGTGCCCCGGCCCTCGTACCGGGTGCCACGCTGACCGAGAAGTAGGCTGTGAACCCGGAATACCGGGTGATCCGAGCCGCCGTGACCCCGGGCAGGGCCAAGAGCGACCGGCGAAGATGTGTCAGCCGCCCGAAGCTCGTAAATCTTGTCATCACGACCTCGACCTCTGGCTCGAGCTCAACTGCCTCGAACGTCATCATCCCCCGCCTCCTTCAGGATAACCAGAGTCGGGAACCGACTCCGGTCCGTCCTCGAGCTTCATCGTGAGCCCGAAGAGCCGGCGGATGGTGTCGAACACCTCGCGATAGACGACCCGAAGCTCGCGTCCCTCTTCGAGACCGTCGAGGAGCTCGTCCACCTCAACCGCCTCGACTGGCACGTATGGTGCCGAGACAGCGAGAAGCTTGAGATGGGCCTCAGCGTCCCTGAGCGGCTGGAGCACGTAGCGACTGAGTACCAGTAGCTGGACAAGGCTATCGACTTCCATCTTTTCTCACCTCCCCGTTGCGAAGAACATCTCTCCGGTCTTTACCGAAGAATCACCGCCTTGGTGATTTCAAAACCATACCACACTCGACGTACTTGGTCAACCTGATTGCCCCTTAACTTTGCCGTCTCATCCATTTCATAAAAATTTTCATGCTATAGCATGAAAATTTTTATTATTTCAATTAAACCCCAATCTAACTAAATTTCTCTTTTCGCGAGATAGGGCCTCTTTGGTTTTGGCGGCCAAGTTAAGCCGCAAACCGGGTTCGGTTTCGGCGCGCCGCAAATTAAGCCAAAAATCTTTACCCGTAACGCTTATGTCGTCCAGTTTTGAAATTCTTCCCCTGCCCTGGTAAAATTTCTCGACTCGAGCAAGGGTCCGGGTTTTATCTTTAACCCGGAATGTCTTTTCGCGAATTCGATAGTAATTGGGCAATTCCCTACGCCATTCTGAAAGCGAAATCCCTCTTTTCTTCAGACGACTGACTTCATTTAAAACAAAAACGGCAGCGAGAATCCCGGAATCAGCATGGTAAAAATCCTTAAAGTAATAGTGGGAGGCATGTTCAATTGCGAATTCGGCCCGATGGCGCAACATCATTTTTTTAACCGCATAGTGACCAGATTCAGTTTCAATAACTTTCAGCCCTTGCTTTAACCAATCAATTACTGCCTTACCGGCTGAGGTTGAAACAAGATACGGCGGTCGAAACTTTGGCGAGAGAAGTAGAAAAATTAAAATCGGGTCAATTTCCTTGCCCTTATCATCAACAAAAACCGCTCGGTCGCCGTCAGCATCAAAAACCACCCCCAAATCAGCTTTTTCTTTAACTACCGTCTCTTTTAATTGTCTTGTCGCGCCGCGGGCTAAGGGACTCGGACCATGAGCCGGAAAATTGCCATCAGGTTTTTCGTTGATAAAAGTTGTTTTTAGTTTTTTGTTATTAGTTATAAGTTGTCGCAAGATGCGGCCGGTGGTGCCGTTTGAGCAATCAAAAATTACCTTGACTGGTGCTTCCGGTTTTAAAAACTTTTTTAAGAAATTTACATAAACCCTTACGTACGAGTTACTAGTCATCAGTTATTAGTTATTAGTTAGCGCTTGCTCAATTTCGTCTCCACTGATTGGTACCGCCTTAGGCCCGGCCACTTTCAAACCATTCCATTCTTTAGGATTATGCGAAGCTGTGACCATAATCCCGCCGCCGGCTTTTAACTTATTAACCAGAAAATAAAGCATTGGTGTCGTAATCATCCCTGCCCTAATAGCCCTTGAACCCAGAACCTTGAGACACGCCCTATATAAGGCTGGCGAGCTTTTGCGGGCATCATGGCCAACCACGATTTTCCCCTTTTCTAAAATTTCTCGGCTCAAGCCGCTTATAATTTTCTGGGTTATGACCTCGTTAATTTCACCTGGATAGCGGCCCCGAATATCATAAGCGCCAAAAATGTCTCGCATTAAAGTTATTGTAACCCCCACGCCTAATTGCTCGCAATTAGGTGTGGGGGTAAAATTAAGCTGAATGGCCAAGAGAAAGCGCCGCCGAAAAGGAGGGAGACCGCAAAAAAATAATCCCAAAGTCAGGTCCTCGCTTCATCCGGGTATCAGGACCAGCGTCTTTGGCATTATTGCTTTAGGTTTTGCAGTCATTTTTATGCTGGCCGGTTTTGCCAAGGCCGGGCCAGCGGGTGAAATTATTTTTAACCTCCTTGATCGACTCCTCGGCTGGGGTTATTTCTCTGTACCGCTTGTTCTCGTCTTAATCGGCATGGGCCTCTTGACTCATCCGGAGCGAGCCGTCATCAGTTCCTCGCTTATCGGCGCTGTTATCTTTATTAGTGCCGGTCTTAGTATGATTGATATTCTCGCGCCAGAGAAAGCCGGTTCGGCCGGTATTCTTTTCGGTAATATTGAAAATCTTCTTGGCTATGCTGGCTCGTTTGTTTTCGATCTAATGATTCTTTTAGCCTCTCTCTTGGTTGTGCTTAATATCCCTCTGACCTTAAAAATAAAGTGGCCAAAGCGAGAAAAAGGAGTTACGCCTCCTGCTAAAGAAGAAAAACTAGTGATTACGCCAGAGCCGACCCTAGAAATTCCGACCGAGGAAGAAACACTGACTAAAGAAGAAGCGAAAATAACAAAAACCACCGAAACTCCTGCGCTGGTGTCTACTGGCGAGTCAATAATTAAGACTCGCCATTACACTCCGCCGCCTTTAGGTCTTTTGAAAACCGCGACTGAAAAACCAACAGCCGGCGACCTCCGGGTTAATGCCACCACGATTAAACGAACTCTTGAAAGTTTCGGCATCCCGGTTGAGATGGGCGAAATTACGATCGGCCCCAAAGTCACTCGTTATGCCCTGAAGCCGGCTGAAGGAATTAAGCTTTCGCGGATTCTTGCCTTGAACCAGGATTTGAGTCTGGCCTTGGCGGCTCATCCGATCCGAATTGAAGCGCCAATCCCCGGCCGAGCCTTAGTCGGCATTGAAATTCCGAATAAAGTAGCCAGCCTCGTCCGGCTCGGAGCTTTACTCGGTTATCCCGAGTTTAAAAAAACAAGTAATCTCGGTTTTCCCCTTGGCCGCGATGTTTCGGGCGAACCAATTTTTGTAAGCCTTAGTAAAATGCCTCATCTTTTAGTCGCCGGTTCAACTGGCAGCGGCAAGTCCATTGCCATCCATTCACTCCTTATTTCTCTCTTATATAAAAACTCGCCCGAAACTCTCCGTCTGATCTTGATTGATCCTAAGAGAGTCGAGCTCTCGGTTTACGAGGATATCCCTCATCTTTTGACACCCGTCATCACGAACGGCAAAAAAGCGATCGCCGCTCTCCGCTTCGCCATTCAAGAAATGGAGAATCGCTACGAACTTCTGCTTAAGGCTGGCAAGCGCGATATCCTGGGTTACAATCTCGGCCGGCAAAAAGATTTTATGCCCTACCTAGTTATTGTGATTGATGAACTAGCTGATTTAATGGCTGCTTTTGGCCGGGAAATCGAGGCCTCCGTAGTCCGTTTGGCTCAGATGGCTCGCGCCACCGGCATCCATCTCGTTGTTTCAACTCAACGGCCATCGGTTGAAGTTATTACTGGTCTAATTAAGGCGAACATTACCTCGAGGGTGGCACTTCAGGTGGCGAGCCAGGTTGATTCCCGCACCATTCTTGACACTGGCGGGGCCGATAAACTCTTGGGCGGCGGGGACATGCTTTTTATCTCAGCCGAGCTTTCAAAACCTAAACGAATTCAGGGCGGCTATATTGGCGAGGATGAGATTAATGCGGTCACTGGCTTTATTAGAAAAGAAAATCCGATCGAAGAAGAAGAGGCCGAACTGGAAATGCAGTTATCCCGAGGACTGGAAGGCGCGCCCGGCGCTCATTGGGAAGCTGATTTTAACGAAGAAATTGATGATGAACTTTATGAAGACGCGCTTCAAGTTGTAAGAGAAGCTAAAAAAGCCTCAGCCTCGCTTCTCCAGCGACGCTTAAAAATCGGCTACGCCAGGGCCGCGAGACTGCTTGATATAATGGAGGAGCAGGGCTTAATCGGCCCGGCTCGCGGAGCCCTGCCCCGGGAAATTTTCTCAAAAAACGAGGAGTGAGATGGAGGAAGAAAGGAAAACAATCGTTGAAGTGCTCGAAGAATTAATGGAGGCGAAACGCATCGGAATTAAGGAGCTCGCCGAAATTACTGATGTTCCGGAAAGATATGTTGAGGCCATCGTGGTCGGCAAATTCGAACAGCTGCCAGCAGGGCCTTATGTACGAGGGTATTTGTTTAAAATCGCTCATGCTCTTGGCGCTGATCCAAATCTTCTATGGCGAAGTTACGGCCGTTTTGTCGAAGCCACGGTAACGCCAAAAGACGATCGCCTACCTTCGAATCGCTTTGCCCTAAAGCGAGTGAGCACTCGCCGAGTCGTTATCGCTGCCGCCTTGCTTGCCATTCTTGTTTTCTTGGGCTTTAGATTAGATGACATCCTCGGCCGACCGAGCCTCAATGTTTATGTCCCCGAAACCAGTCAAACTGATGTGATCGCCGTGACTGGTGATGTCTCGCCTGGCGATACCCTTACTTTAAATAATGAAGTTGTTTATCCTAACGAGGAGGGTAAATTCGAAAAACAGGTTCGGCTTGAACCGGGTTTAAACAGCCTTGAATTTAGGGTCAAGCGTTTCCTCGGCAGAGAAACAAAAGTCGTTAAGCAAGTCTTTTACAGACCGGAGTAGAATAAAGAATATGCCTCTTAAAAAGAAAGAGGAGAAAGCCGCCCCCAAAGGGCGCGAGCCTCGCCCAGGAACTGGGCGGGAAGATTTAGATAATCTGGTTTCGGCACTTCGGAGCAAGTTCGGCGAAGAGGCTATTATGAAGCTCGGCGAGTCAAAACCGGTTGATGTTGATGTTATTCCTTCAGGTTCGCTCTCGCTTAACCTGGCTTTAGGAGTGGGCGGTTTTCCTCGAGGCCGGGTTATCGAAATTTTCGGCCCGGAGGCGAGCGGGAAAACTACTTTGGCACTCACCGTCGTGGCCCAAGCTCAAAAGCGGAGCGGCAAAGCGGCGTTTATTGACGCTGAACACGCTCTTGATCCGGAATATGCTAAAAACATCGGTGTTGATGTTAAGAACCTGCTAATTTCCCAGCCGGATAATGGCGAGGAGGCCTTAAACATTTTAGAGAGCTTAGTTCGGTCGGGAATGATTGACGTAATTGTTGTTGATTCGGTCGCCGCCTTAACTCCGAAAGCGGAAATCGAGGGCGAAATGGGCGCTCAATTCATTGGCCTTCAAGCGAGATTAATGTCCCAGGCCATGCGGAAATTAGCCGCCATTACGGCCCGAGCCGAGACACTTATTATCTTCACTAATCAAATTAGGGAAAAAATCGGCATGATGGGCTGGGTCGGCGATCCGACCACTACCCCTGGCGGCCGAGCCCTGAAGTTTTATGCTTCGGTCAGAATCGACATCCGCCGAATTGCCCAGATTAAAAAAGGCGACCAAGTAGTCGGGAACCGCACCAGGGCTAAGGTGGTTAAAAATAAGGTGGCGCCGCCTTTCCGAGTCGCTGAATTCGACATTCTCTACGGCAAGGGTATTTCGTATGCGGCTGATGTCTTAAACCTAGCCACTAATTTCGGCGTGGTGAAACGCAGCGGTTCAAGTTATATGTTCGGCGAAGAAAGATTAGGCGTTGGCGCTGATAATTCCCGAATCAAACTCGAAGAAGACAAAAAACTCCTCGCTCAAATCGAAAAACTAACTCTCGCGGCTATTGAGGAATCTGCTAAATCATAAATAGAGTTTTTATCCTTTTCGTAAAGAACATCCCTGCCTGCCGGCAGGCAGGTCGGAGCGAGGTTACCCGCCGGAGGCGGGCAGGTAAATAACTGAAGGAAGTCAGGAAGAAGAACGGGCGCGAACATTGCCTGAATCCCGAGCCGAAGGCGAGGTTGAGTTTGAGAGCGACCTAACCCTTCTTTGACCGATTGAAGCTTTATTTATCCGAGCGGAGAGCGTTCTTGAGAAAAGGAGAAAAGCGGTCCTACTTTATTTGGCTTTGGATGAAGTTCTTAATCTCGGTGTAGTTGTCTATGCCGGCCGAGGGTACGAGAGCATAAAAAGCGCCGCTTCCCCAGGGAATCGAAGTGCTTTGAAGCAGCTTGGTCTCGAAACCGAGCACGATACTATTAAATTTAATATTGTTGATTTCTCTAGCCTCAGGCACTAATTCGCCAATACTGAAATTAGCTTTAGCTTTTCCGATTTCCGGCAAAAGTTTAAAGAAAAGCGCGGTTCTCCCCTGGGTATCAAGTTCGTTGAAACGCTTAAAAATAGCTTCAATAACTAAGTGTTGATTTCTCTCCCGGAAAAAATCGCCCTCGGGCGCGGTTCGGTTTCTAATTAACCAAACCGTATCATCGCCGTTTAGGTGATGCGGCCCCTTGGCTAAATAATAGCCGCTCACCGGATCAAATACGCCGGCCGGAAGCAGAACATCAATTCCGCCAAGTTCGTCCACCGCTTTTTTAATCATCTCGAGATCAATCTCAATATATTTATCAGTCTTGATTCCGGTCATTTCCGGCAGCTTGACTAAGAGATCATTGATTTTATCGCGGCGGCTGACTTCATTTAATTTGAATTGCTCTCCGCCAAAAGTAACGAAAAGATCGCGAGGCAAGGAAATTAAGTTAACGGTTTTACTCTCAGCCCGAAAATAAACAAGTAAAATTGCATCAGCAAGCCCAGAGGCTTCGTGCCAGCGGCCGCCTTCACCTGGCGCCACCTCGCCAAGCACCAAAATGGCTAAATCTTCGCTTTTTTTATTTCCGTCTCCCAGGAAAGAATAGATTCGCTCGCGACTGAAAACCAGGGCCGAAAGAATAATAAGACCGATTAGGGCTAAGGAAATTAAAATTATTCCTTTCTTAGGCAATTTTTTGCTGACTGGCTAATTTATAAAAGTTTTCGAAAAGTTTAGCCACGAGAATGGGACCGGTCCCCCGGGGTGTGGGTGTATACATTAACTTATTACTCAAAACTAGTGACTCATTACTACTATCAAAATCCCCCTGCGGCTTGCCCTCGCTATATTCATAACCAAAGTCAATCACATAAGCGCCCTTCTTTAACATCTCTGGCTTTACTAAGCCCGGCTCACCCACTCCCAAAACCACTAGATTTGCCTGTTCGAGGATTCCGAAGTCGCTAGCCTTACCCAAAAGATAAACCTCGGCCGCCCGTCCCATAAGCCAAGTAGTAATAGGCTTTCCAACCAAAGCTCCAAATCCAATAATAGCCGCCTTCAGAGTTGGGACTTCCAACTTATAAGTTATAAGTAATTCCTCGACCACGCCAACAGCTGGCGGTAAGACTGGGTTCCGCCAGTTGTAAAAAGAGCCTGAAGCGCGTTCACCT
This sequence comes from Candidatus Colwelliibacteriota bacterium, assembly GCA_016176505.1. Lineage (GTDB taxonomy): Bacteria > Patescibacteriota > Minisyncoccia > UBA6257 > Colwellbacteraceae > JACOXB01. The sequence continues at coordinate 54,203 of JACOXB010000007.1, forward strand.
AAAACATCGACGTCTTTCTCGCGGGGGATAACGTTTAGGACATAGTGGGGATTAACCCCTTCGGGCAAGGGCAGCTCAACCACGACGCCGCCAATATTCTTCCCGAGGGCAATCCTCCCAATCTCTGCCCGGACTATGTCATTATTCGCGCCTTCGATCTTATAAATTCTAAAATCTACTCCTAATTCTTTGGCTACCCTCTCTTTAATTTTCAAAAAGCTTAAAGAGCGCGGGTCATTGCCAACTAAAATTGCGGCAAGGATTTTTGAGGGAATCGGCTCGCTTTTTAGCTTTTTAATTAAATCTTCGGCAAGCTTTTCGCCGGGAATCGCTGGCATAACTTTTTAACTCTAGTTTTAATATTAACCTCATTAGTCAAGGCGCCAAAGATTAAACTAGCCACTTCTTTCATTTCCTTTTCTTTCATCCCCCTTGTAGTCAGGGCTGGCGTGCCAAGGCGGATGCCGGAAGGCTTGAAGGGCGAGGTATCATCTGGCAAAGAATTCCGATTGGCAATAATACCGACTTTTTCTAACTTCTTCTCAGCCGTCATCCCGTCAAGACGAAGACCCCTTACATCAAGTAGAATTAAATGATTATCAGTGCCGCCGGTTGAAAGCTTAAAGCCCAGTTTTTTTAAAGCTTCGGCGAGTGCCCTCGCGTTTTTTACAATTTGGCTCGCGTATTTTTTAAATTCGGGCTGGGACGCCTCGAAAAAAGCTAAAGCCATAGCTGCCGTAACGTGATTATGGGGTCCGCCCTGAAGTCCTGGGAAAACTGCTCGATCAACTAAAGACGATAATTCTTTTCTTGAAAAAATAATCGCGCCCCTTGGACCTCTTAAAGTTTTATGAACAGTGGTGGTGACGACGTCAGCCCAAGGAAAAGGCGAGGGATGAACTTTAGAAGCCACAAGCCCGGCAATATGGGAAATGTCAGCTAAGTGATAAGCACCTACGCTTTTTGCAATCTCGCCAAATTTTTTAAAGTTAACTTTTCGAGGATAGGCAGTAAAACCGGAAACAATTATATTAGGCTTAAATTTTTTGGCTAATTTTTTAACCTCTTCGTAGTTAATCATTCCCTGACTATCAACTCCGTATTGAAAGCTCTGCCAGAATTTTCCAGTTGCCGAAACCGGATGACCGTGCGTCAGGTGGCCGCCAGAGGCTAATTTCATGCCCATAATTTTCCCGCCCTGGGGCACTAGGGCGGCATAAACTGCGAAATTAGCTGGGGAGCCGGAGTAGGGCTGAACATTAACCTGCCATTGCTTAGGGCTTAAACCGAAAAGCTTTAGGGCTCGCTCCTGGGCTAATTTTTCGATTTCGTCATAGTAAAAATTACCTGGATAATACCGCTTGCCTGGATAGCCTTCGGAGTATTTATTCGTCAGAGGGCTGCCTAAAACTTTTAAAATCTCAGCCGAGACTAAATTTTCCGAAGCGATTAGATCAAGCGTCTCCCCTTGGCGCTTAATTTCAGCCTTAATAAATCTCTCGAGTTTTTTGTCCTTCATTAAAATCGGGGTTCAATAACCTCCCAATCAAGATGCATCCTCGGAATCATCATCTCCGGATTCCAGCCCTGCTTAAGCTCTTCAAGATTACCCTCCTCTTGATACTTGCCGCTCAACGAGTATTCTTCTTTGATTGGTTCAACCTCATAAAAAACCATTTGGGCTACGCGCCGGCCAACCACAAGTGGAATTGAATAGTTTTTGGAGTTATTGGTAACCTCCATGGTCCAGCGATTAAAGTAACCGACATCGCCCCAGCCTGCGTCTTTACAAACTTCAACAAAATTTCGGCCCATTGAAGAGCGAGCATACATTTTAGCCACCACCACTTTCCGACCGCCAATAAACTCCTGGGTGTGAGCGAGGATTGTCTCTCCCGGTCCAAGCAAAATAATTTTTTCTTCGGGTTTAATATTTTTAAAACTTAACCCTAGTCTTTCCTCAAGCACCTCAAGGGACTCAGCTTTATTGGGGCCAAGCCAAACTTTCCGGGTCGAATCTTCATCATAAAGGTTGTGAACCGTAGCCCGGCCATTCGGATGAGATTCTTTCCAATAGTAAT